>JAYVRP010000362.1:0-6592 GCA_043776215.1 Rhodoferax sp.
TGCGCCGGCACGCACAAGGCGCGGCCGAGCGCCAGAATGCCGGTATCCGGCGCCAGACCGTGGAGATGGACAATCGCATGGAAAAGACGCTCGCGTTCGCCGGGCGGGGAGAGTGAAGATGCAAGCTCGCACAATGGTGGCCGCCCTGATCGCCGTCTTGTCTGTCTCACGGGCGCTGGCCGGCGAGTTCGATTGCATGATCGAGCCGCGCAAGTCGGTCGAGATACGCGCTGCCAGCGAAGGCATGATCGAGAAGATCTGGGTGGAGCGTGGCGACATGGTCAAGGTCGGGCAGGTGCTGGTGACCCTGGATTCCGGGGTCGAGAAGGCGGCCGCCGAATCCGCGCGCTACCGGACCACCATGGAGGGGAAGATCCGCACCGGCGAGAGCCGCGTGGAATTCGCCACCCAGAAACATGCGCGGCGCGACAGCCTCGCCACCCAATCCTTCATCTCCGCGCAGGACCGGGACGAATCCCTGGCCGAGAAGCGGCTGGCCGAATCCGAGCTCATCGATGCCAAGGACGACCGCAATCTTGCCGAGATCGAGTTTCGCCGCCTGTCCGAACAATTGCGCTTGCGAACCATCCGCAGTCCGGTGGACGGTGTCGTGGTGGATCGCATGCTGCATGCCGGCGAACTGGCCGACAACCGCGACCTGCGCAAGCCCATTCTCAAGCTCGCCGACATCGGAACCCTCTACGTCGAGGCGCTGCTGCCGATCGATGCTTTCGGAAAACTGGCCGTCGGGCAGAGCGTCGAAGTTCTTCCAGAGGCACCCGTGGGGGGGCGCCACAGCGCGAAGGTCAATGTCATCGACCGCGTCATGGACCCGGCAAGTGGTACTTTTGGCGTTCGCCTCGAGTTGCTCAACCCGGGCCTGAAGCTGCCGGCGGGGATCAAATGCAAGCTGAACCTGCCCGGTGTGGCAGGCCGGGCGGTGCTGGCGCCAGGCGGCGCCAGGCGCCCGACGCCGACAGGGGTGGTGCGCTGACATGGGCCACCTGCTGCGCTTCCTGCTGCTGTTTTCCTGGATCGGAACCATGCATGCGCAGTCGCCTCCGATCAATACGTCGCCTGCGGCATTTGCCGGCGAGTGGGCGGGCACCGGAGAGCAGGGAAGTTACTGCTATGTGACGCTGACCGCCGATGGTTGGGGGCGGGTGCTGGTCGACGGTGGCGCGGGCGACTGGCTCGGCGCGCGCATTCAATGGAGCAATCGGCAGCAGGCGCTTCTTGTCGAAAGGATCATCCCCTCGTTGTCGGCGCCCCGATTGCGTGTGATGCCGCTCGACAAACTCGTGCTGCGCAGCGGATTCAACCAGTCGATGACCTTGAGCTGGAACGACCGGATCGCGGCCTGCCAGCTGCAGAGGATCGCGAAGACGGCCGGGCAGCTGGATCGGGCCCGAAGTGCGGCGCAGGCCTTGCAGGCCGGCGAGGCGAAGCGATGAGCCCCGGCGGCGGGTGGGGGTCGGCTCTGCGTATCTCGTGGCCGGTGCTCGGGGGTGTCTGGGGCGCCTGGTTGGGTTTTGGCGGCTACGCCCGGATTCCCTCCAACCCGGACAGTTTCGGCTCCATGCTCGCATTGTGGTTTTTCGTTTTTTTTGCGGTGATCGGCCTGCTCGCGGGTGCCGTGGCTGGTGCGCTGATCGGTGGAGCGGTCGAGGCGTTGGTGCGGCGCTGCGGAGCGGGAATCGCCGCTGCCATGCTCGTGGCTACCGTGCTGAATGCGCTTGCGCTATGGCAGATCTCAGGTTTCGTTCAGGCGAAATACCCCGGCCTACGTTCGCAAGCTGCTGAGGCGTCCGGTGGCGCGGGCGCTGCGGCGGCGCGCGCTGCGGCAGTTCGTGGTTCCGGAAATCCGGTCCCCGAGCCGAGCCGCAACAACAGTTGTTCTGAACCACCACCACCACCCCAATCCCGCGAGCGCACGGCCTGGGAGTCCGAATGCCGTTGACACGTCCGTCGTAGCCCGGCACGACAGTCACCGAATTATCCCATTCGTTGACGGCATCCACATAGGCGGTGGACTCGCCGAGGTTGGGGCTCTGTCCAGGGTCGATGAAGGTAGTGATCAGCCGCAGGTGGTGGACACGTTGGGCAGGCGAATGCACGTGCGCTGGGCCGAAGGTGCGGCGGCCACGCCGCACGGCCAGTTGGTCTTCTTGGTCGCGTTCCTGACCAGTATCGGCGTGTTTGAGCGCTGGGTCTCGCAATGCCCGCTGGAGTACCGAAGCGGCAATGTACCGGACAAACGCGACCTGCTGGGCACGCCGATGATGGATATCTGTGCGGCCTTGCGGCATGTCAGGGTCACTGCGGAGCAGTTCGAGTCGACAGACTGTGGGCGCCGACCACGAATTGGCCCAGGCTGCCGATTCGGGCTGACCCATCGTGAAACCCCTGAAGTCCTTTACCGGTAAGCTTTCACGCGCTGCCACGGCAAAGCAATGACGGTCGGCAGCCTGGGTCAAAATGGCGTTGGCAGCAACCAGAAGGGAACTCGACATGAAAAGAATCGCATTCATCGGGCTCGGCGCCATGGGCAAGCCGATTGCCGAACGGCTGCTGGGAGGCGGCTACGACCTGACCGTATTCGACATCCATCGAGATTCGATGGCCTCGTTGATTGCGGCGGGGGCGCGCGAAGCGGCGTCGCCCAAGGCTGCGGCAGAACATGCGGAAGCGGTTTTCACCATGGTGCCCGACGCGCCGGACGCTGAAGAAGTGGCGCTGGGTGCGAACGGTGTGTTGCACGGAATCAGTGCCGGGACTTATTACGTCGATATGAGCACCATCGATCCGATCACGACGCGACGTGTCGGCGCCCGGCTGGCGGAAGTCGGCGTGAAGGCAATCGATTGCCCAGTTGGCCGCACGACAAAACACGCTCGTGAAGGAAAACTCGTGCTGATGATGGGCGGCGAGCCAGCCGATATCGACGCCATGATGCCGGTCTTCGAACTTCTGGGGGACACCTTCATCCGCTGCGGCCCCTTGGGCAACGGCACAGCGACGAAATGCGTCAACAACTATGTCGCGATGGCCTGCAATGCGATTTCGGCGGAGGCGTTTGTCATCGGAAAAAAGGCCGGGCTGACGCCCGAACACATGCTGAAGGTTTTCGGCTCGACCATGGCGTCCAACGCGCAGGCGCTTCAGGTCTACCCGCAGTTTGCACTGGCCGGCAACACCGAGCCCGGTTTCATGATCTCATTGGGTCACAAGGACCTTCGCCTCGCCATCGGGCTCGCGCGCAGTTACGATTGCGCGGTCCCGGTCGGCCAGGCAACCATGGACGTCATGGCACAGGCGCTGGAAGCCGGCATGGGGCGCAAGGACTGCTCCAGCCTGCTGCTGATGCACGAGAAAGCGGCTGGCACAACGGTGCGCTTGAAAGATTCCGGCCGCTGAGCCTGGTGGCGCACGCTGAGAAACGGCCAGCCGCGGCTCACCCGGCGCGGCGCATCAGGCTGTAACTCTGCGCCGTGGGGCCGATGTCGGGCTGGGTTGCGAGAAACATCGCCATCGGGACCACGTCATCGGGCTCCTTGACCCATTCACTGGGCGCAAATGTCCGTTTGCCGAAACTGGTCATGGCGGTCTTGACAGGGCCGGGTATCAATTCGTTGACGCTGATGTGCTGCTCATGCAGTTCCATCGCCAGCACCTGGGTCAGCTTCCACAACGCCAGCTTGGACGCGGAATAGGCCGACGTGCCCGGGTCGGTACCGTGGCGCGCACCCGAACCCATGAAGATGATCTTGCCGGCACCGCGGGCACGCAAATGGGGGATTGCCGCATGCGCCGTGTGGAAAGCGCCGATGAGGTTGATGTGGATGGTCTCGGCCCAGCTGGCGGGATCCGAGTCGGCGACCTTTTGCGCCTGGCCCCAGACCCCCGCGTTGGCGACGACGATGTCCACGCCGCCATGGACGTCCACTGCATGTTGGAACAATGCCTGCATCGCCGCATGCGAGCCAACGTCTGCCACACATGCGCTGGCCGTGCCGCCGCTGGCCGCGACCAAGGCTTGCGTCTCGTCGATCTCGCTGCGGCTGCGCGCGCTGCACACCACCGCGGCGCCGGCGCGGGCATAGGCCAATGCGATGGCGCGGCCGATTCCGCGCCCGCCACCGGTGACGGCGGCCACCTTGCCTGCCAGCGTGTCAGTTTGCTTGTCCATGGTTTTGTCTGCCTTGATGTTGCCGGTGCGCACGATTGCGCGCCAGTCGCGGATTTCTCTCTTGACCGTCTCTTCCAACGGCTCCGGCATCTTGCGCAGAACTTCTGAAAGACCCAGCGTATTCTTCCATTGTTCGAGCGTCTCACGGTCGAAGATGCAGGCGCTGCCGCACCCGCGACCGAACACGTACTATTTGTTCCGTGCCAGAACTGCCGAGCCCGGCGCCCTGAACAGGGACTAATTTCCACCTCCCTGGTGCCTGCGAATCTTTGATCAAATACGGGTTATCACTACCTGTTATTGGACGATATCGCGATATATTTGATCAACTCATTGTTTGAACGTGACCACCAACAAACTCGACATCGGCCTGCGCATCCGCGACGACATTGTCAGCGGCGCTCTGCGCTTTGGCGAGCGCATCACCATGGACGCCCTGTCCAGCCGCTATGGGGTGAGCCATATGCCGGTGCGCGAGGCGCTGCGTGAACTGCAGGGCGAAGGGCTGGTGCAGATCGAGCCCAACCGCGGCGCACGCGTGCGCAGCATCGACAGCAGCTTCGTGGAAAACCTGTTCGAGATCCGCACTGCGCTGGAGGTGATGATGGCGCGCCGCGCTGCCACGCGCTGCACGCCCGGCGACATCGCGGAGCTTCAGGCGATTGAAGACACGCTCGAACAGCACATCGCCGCGGGCGACCACGCCCTTGTGGTGGCCGAGAACCACCGCTTCCACCAGACCCTCAACCGCTGTGCCGCCAATGTGGACGCGTTGCCCATCGTCGACAAGCATTGGATGCTGCTGGCCGCGCTGTGGCGCCATTTTGGTTATGGGCAGGACCGTTTCACCGGCGTCGCCAACGACCACCAGAATCTGATCCGGGCGCTGGCCGCGCGCGACCAGGAGGCGGCAGCGATGATCATGGGCGCCCACACCACCAAGGCCAAGCTTGCGCTGCTGGCGCGAATCCGGGCGCAGGCCGCGCCGGTGGTCCAAGCCCTTCGAAGACGCGCCTGAAGGGCCACCCGTGAACACCTTCGCACTGCGCGCCGCCACCCTGCACACGGTGCGCATCACCCACAAGACCTGCTGGAGCTTCATCCGTCTGCACACCCATGACGGCCGTGTGGGCGAAGGGGAAACCACCCTCACGGGTCAGGGCGACGCGCTGCTGGCCGCAGCCGAACGGCTCGTGCCTCTGGCGCTGAACGAGGCCACACCCGAATCGCCCCATAGTTTCGCCCTGCGGCACACGCCGGCCAATATCCAGGACGCCAGCATCGTGAGTGCGCTGGATCAGGCGCTGTGGAGCCTGCATGCGCAGCGTGCCGGCCAGTCGCTGGCGCATGCACTGGGCGTGCAGCGCATGCAGGTGCCGCTATACGCCAACATCAACCGGCGCACCGAACTCCGCACGCCCGAAGGCTTCGCTGCCAGTGCGCGCGCGGCCATGGCGGCTGGCTACGTGGCCTTCAAGCTGGCGCCCTTCGACGAGGTCAGCACGGCTGTGTGTGCGCAAGGCCAGGGGCTGGAGGCCATGCGCGCCGGACTGGCACGCGTGGCAGCCGTGCGCGAAGCCGTGGGCCCGGGCGCGCGCGTCATGGTCGACTGCCACTGGCGTTTCGACGAAGCCACAGCGCGCCAGCTCAATGAGGCGGTGGCGCGCCTGGGTGTGTACTGGATCGAATGTCCTATGCCCGAGGTGCCGGACAACATCCCCGCGCTGGCCGGGCTGCGCCAGCAGGCCAACGCGCTGGGCATGTTGCAGGCCGGGCTGGAGATGGGTATCGGCTGGGGCAGCTTCCGCCCGTATTGCGAGGGCGGCGCCTTTGATGTGGTGATGCCCGACATGAAATACGCCGGCGGCATCCACGAGATGCAGGCGATCAGCGCCGGCTGCGCGTCGCTGGGCGTTCTGGTGTCCCCGCACAACCCGAGTGGCCCGATCTGCCATGCTGCCAGTCTGCAGTTGTCGGCCACGCTGGATGCCTTCGATATGCTGGAGCTGCAATTCGACGAGAGCCCGCTGTTCGACGCATTGGTGCGCGCGCCTTTTGCGCCCGTGCTGTGCGGGCAGACCGTATTGCCTGCCGGTAGCGGCCTCGGCGTCGCACTCGACGAGGTGGTCCTGCACCAGCATGCCGAGCGCCCGCTGCGCATCTGGAGCCACTGATGGAAATGGAATTACTGCCCTTTGAAATCATCGCGCCGGCAGGCCAGGTCCTGGGCGAAAGCGCAAGCTGGTGCGATCGCACGCAAATGCTGTGGTGGATCGACATCCGTGCGCCGCAGGTCAAGCGCTGGAGCAGCGCCACCGGCGTCATCGATGTCTGGACCATGCCCGAATTGTGTGGCGCCGTGGTGCCCACAACCGGCGCCGGGGTGGTGGTCGCGCTGCGCGC
>JAYVRP010000363.1:0-2046 GCA_043776215.1 Rhodoferax sp.
AGTGGCTGCATGGCAGCCACCTTGCCGAAACTGGCCAACGCCTGGTTGGTGTCGCCGGAGGCCTGCTGCGCGCGACCCAACGCATCCAGCAACTCCGGGCTGTCAGGTACGGCAGCAACGGCATTCTGGGCGGCAGACAGGGCCAGCTTCGAGTCCTTGTTACGCAGGTGGAAATCCACCAGCAGGAGACGTGGGCCTTTTTCTGTCGGATTTGCCGTTACGGCACGGTTGATCAATTCGGCGATTTCCTCCTTCGACCCACCCGATCGCGCACGCAATTCCGCCAAGGCCAACAAGGCCTGCCCGTTCTTGGGGTCCTTCACCAACACAGCGTCAAAACGCTTGCGGGCTTCTTCAGGTTTCTTGTCGGCCAGATCCATGGCAGCCAGGCTGGCCACGGACGGGAAATAGGTGGGGTCCAGTTGTACCGACTGCTCAAAGCTCTTGCGCGCGCCTGCAGTGTCTTTCTTGGCAAGCAGGGTTCGCCCTCGCAAGTTGGCCGCCAATGGCTTGTCGGGCTGCTTCTTTTCGAGTGCGTCAATCGCCTTGAGTGCCTGGTCAAGCTCTTTGCGCCGCAGATGGGCACTGATCAATGCCAGGTTGGCCGTCACTCCGGTGTCAGACGCCGCGATGTCCTGCAATTCGGCAAATCCGGAGTCCTCACGCCCGCTCGCCATGTGTGTCAACGCCAGCGCCGTGCGTGTCTTCGCGTTCTTCGGATCCAGTTTGTTGGCCCTGGAAAAATATTCTTCCGCTTTAGCCGCATCATTGTTTTGCAGATAGACCTCACCGGCCAGCGCCAGCGTTGGAGCATCCACTTTGTCGGATTTGAGCAAAGGCTGCAGGCTCGCCACCGCCTTCGACGGCTGCCCCGAGCGCAGGTACACCGTCGTCAATAGCCGGCGTGCCAGAAAAGTCTCAGGCGCCAATTGCACTGCCTTCGAGAGGTACGACTCGGCCTGCAGCAGGGAGTTGAATTCCAGTTCAATAGCCCCTGCCAACTGCAGCGCCATGGCGTTGTTCGGCATCACCTTGATCAGTTGCAAGGACACCTCACGCGCCTGTTTGAAGTCCTTCTTCTGGTATGCCACCATGGTTTCATAAAAACGCGTCTGCACACTGTTGGGTGCGAGCTTTTTCAAGACCTCCAACTGCTTGGCTGCGTCGTCCACGCGCGCTCCACGCAGCAACGAAGTGATGATTGCCAAATGCCCCTCGATGAAGTCGGGCTTCACCTCTATCGACTTGCGGTAAGCCTCCAGCGCAGCATCCTCTTTCCTCGTTCCGAACACATGGATGTCGCCCTTGAGTTTCCATGCGTCGTGGCTTGCCGGTGACGTGGCGAGAATGGCATCGACATCCGCCAGGGCAGCATCGAAGTCACCTTTGCCAGCCTTGTCACGCGCAACCTGAATCAACGCGGGAACATGTTTTGGATCAGCTGTCAACGCGGACTTCAAAGCAAGCTGCGCGAGGTCACCCTTGCCCTGCGCTGCAAAAGCCAGGGCGAGGGACGTCTTGAAGCTGGCCTGTGCTGCAGGCGGGCTGAACTCGGTCGTGGCGAACTCGTCGGTGACTTTCTTGAATTGGCCCAGCCTCGACATTGCTTGAACCAATACAGGCACCACTTGCTCGGCGGGATGTTTGAGCGCGAGCGCCTTGCGCAACTCGGCCTCGCTGCCTTGTGCATCACCAGTCCGTAGCAGCGCCTGCCCCAGCAGGAAACGCGCCTCCGCCAGTTCCGGATTTTTCTGCAGCGCATTCTTGAGTTGAATGATCGCAGCCTTGGGATCATTCTTGCCAAGGTAATCTCGGGCCGATGCCAGCATGGCATCAGGCTTGTCGCCACCGCAGCCTGCCAGCAATGCCACCAGCAAGACCGAGGCTGCCCAACGCGCCCCCGACCGCAGGGTGTAAGTCAATTGATTCTTGGACATTGGGAGCCCTCAGGGGAAAAGTTACAGAATCTCATGGCTTACTTCAAACTCAGCCGGTGCATCAGGTCATACAAGGTCGGGCGACTCACACCCAGCAGCTCGGATGCCT
>JAYVRP010000364.1:0-2045 GCA_043776215.1 Rhodoferax sp.
CAGCCCGAGTGGCTGGCCAGGCGCTGCGAACGCATTCGCAGTCGCGACCCGATGACGCTGGCGCGGCAAGGCTTTGACGGCGTGCTGGCGGACGCCGGCGTGGAGCAGGGCGACATTGCCTATGTCGCCACCACGGGCGAAGGCGAGAACGTCAAGTTCGCCACCGGCCACTTTTATTCCATGACCACCCATGCACGGGGCGGCGTGTACCTGGAGCCAGGCGCGCGCGCTGTGGTCGACATCGGGGCGCTGAACGGCCGTGCGATTTACGTGGATGAACGCGGCAAGGTCTTGTCGTACAAGATGACCAGCCAGTGCGCCTCGGGTTCGGGGCAGTTTCTTGAGAACATCGCGCGTTACCTGGGCGTGGCGGTGGAGGAAATCGGGCCGCTGTCGCAAAGCGCCAAAGAACCCGAAAAAGTCAGCTCCATCTGCGCCGTGCTGGCCGAAACGGACGTGATCAACATGGTCTCGCGTGGCATCGCCACGCCGGACATCCTCAAGGGTATCCATCTCTCGATGGCGTCGCGCATCGTCAAGCTGCTCAAGGTCACCGGCATCAAGACGGGCACTGCGCTGCTTACCGGGGGCCTGGCACTGGACTCCGGCCTGCTGGCCGCGATCCAGGAGGAACTGGCCGCCGAGAAGGTCACGGTAACGGCGTGTTCTCACCTCGACTCCATTTACGCGGGCGCCATCGGTGCCGCACTGTGGGGCGCATTCCGGCACGAGCGCATGCAGGCACTGCAGGAAATCGCGACGGTTTATTGACCTTTCCGGAATTCATTACACCGTTCGGGCTGAGCCTGTCGAAGCCTGTCCTGAGCTTGTCGAAGGGCCCTCGCGAGCCCTTCGACAGGCTCAGGGCGAACGGAAGAGTTTTGTCGCGAAATATGGAAACCTCAATAGGCAAAAGGAGCAGCTTCAGGGGCTCCTCGACGCGTCCTGTGGCCCCACAAGGAGGAGATCGAATGGCCCTGCTCATCAACGACGACTGCACCGCCTGCGACGCCTGCAAGCCAATCTGTCCGAACGAGGCGATCAGCATCGGCGACCCGATCTATGTGATCGAGGCGTTTCGCTGTACCGAGTGCGTGGGTGCCGAGGACGAGCCGCAATGCATGGTGGTTTGCCCGGCAGACTGCATCGTGCCGAATCCGGACTTTGCGGAAAGCCCGGACGAACTCATGGCCAAGTACGAATCACTGCACGGCTGAGGGCGATCTTGCATGTTCGTTGTGAGCTGACAGCAGGCGCAACTGCTCGGCCCGGCGGGGGGTCTGGTTGCCGCAGAGCACGAAGCCATGGATCTGCTCTTTGGAGTCCACGAATTGCCAGACGCCTGCCTCGCTGCTGCGCCATTCGCCGGCGGTGCCGGGTGGCGGGAGCGCCACCACCAATGGCAGCGCGGGGGTCTTGATGGTCACCGGCATCACCGGGAACACGACTTCGCTGCGGGAGCCCGCCAACGTGGCCGCCAGCGCTTTGGCGGCGTTCATGATCGGCATCACGTAGGGCAGGGTGCGCCCGCCGGTGACAGCGCCATCGCTCCAGCGTCCCGCGCAGTATTGCGCCGCATCGCCCAAGGCATGGATGTGGGGGTCGCTGGTCTGCAGGAACAGGTCCACTGCGATGCCACGCTCGCAGACCAATCCGGTGGCCTGCGCCAGCGCCGTATCGGGCCGCAGGCCAATCGCACTGAGGATGCTGTCGGCTGCCAGAATCTGCCCGTTGGACAGCTCCACCTGCAAGGGCGAACCGACGCTGTCGGCCACTTGGTGAACGGCTACGACCGTCACGCCAAATTGCCATGCCACGCCAAGGTTCGACAATGCATCCCGCAAGCTCACGCTGGCGTCGGGTGGCAACAAAGCGGCAATCGGTACCGCCGCCGGGTCCACCACCGTGACCTCAAAGCCGGAAACGGCCAGGTCATTGGCAAACTCGCAGCCAATCAGGCCGGCCCCCATGATCAGGACGCGCCTGGCCCGCCCCGCGACTGGCGCCTGGGTGAGCCGCGCATGGAACTCCGAGAAATGCGCCAG
>JAYVRP010000365.1:0-6572 GCA_043776215.1 Rhodoferax sp.
GCGGACAAGCCCTTTCGATTCGACGAGCACATGGCGCGGCTGGATCGAAGCCTGAGGGAGTTGCGTATCGTCAATCCCCTGACGCGTGAACAATGGCGCGGCATCGTGCGCGAACTCGTCGCGCGTCATACCGATCCCGGGCAAGGCCCCGCCGAGCATGGGGACCAGATTGTCTATATCCAGATTACGAGGGGCGTGGCCATGCGAGACCATGTGATGCCTCCCGGCCTCACGCCAACTGTGTTTGCGATGGTCAACACCATGCGCCCGCCAACACAGGAGCAGCGGTCTCAGGGAGTCGCCTGTGTTACCGCCAGCGATTTCAGATGGGAAAAGGCACACATCAAGAGTACGAGCCTGCTTGGCGCCGTGTTTGCGCGCCAGATCAGTTATGACGCTGGCGCGGTCGAAACAGTGATGTTCCGGGATGGATTCTTGAGCGAGGCCGCAGCCAGCAACGTTTGGGTGGTCAAGGATGGCACGGTCATGGGCACGCCCAAGGACAATCTGGTTCTCGAAGGAATCCGTTACGGCCTTATCGAAGAGATGTGCAACTCGATCGGATTGAAGTTCGCTTTGCGACGCATCAGTCGCGCCGAAGTACTCGACGCCGATGAGTTGTTGTTGTCAAGCGCCACGAAGGAAGTGCTTGCCATCACCACGCTCGATGGTCAACCCGTTGGGCACCCTTCGCACCGAGGACGCCCAGGGCCCGTGAGCGCGCAATTGCATGACGCCTACCAGCGGGCGAAACTGGCACAACCGGCTTGACCCGGACTTCTGGTTGGACAGTGGCACGGTCTCCATGTCTTCTTCCGCTGCAGAATCGCTGATCATCTACCCGTCCCGGTTTCCGATCAAGGTCATGGGCTTGCGGGTCGAAGGATTCGTTCACGCCATCACCATGATTGCACAACAATTCGATCCGGGGTTCGATGCAGCCACAATCGAACTGCGAGAAAGCAAGGGTGGCAAGTACCTTGGGGTCACGGTGACCATCACGGCCACCAGCCGCGAGCAACTCGACGAGTTGTACCGCACACTGTCGACACATCCGATGGTCAAGGTCGTTCTCTAGGCCACCCGTGGCGATATCCGTCGAAACAATCGGCCGCGTGGACTACCTGGCCACATACGAGGCGATGCAGCATTTCACTGCGACGCGGACTCCACTGACGGCAGATAGCTTGTGGATGTGTGAGCACCCGGCAATCTTTACCCAGGGGATGGCCGGCAACTCTGACCACGTGCTCGATGCGGGGAACATTGCTGTCGTCGCAACCAACCGGGGGGGTCAGGTGACTTACCACGGCCCCGGTCAAGTGGTTGCCTACCCCCTGCTTGATCTCAAACGAGCCGGCTACTTCGTCAAGGGGTATGTCCATCGACTGGAGGAAGCAACGATACGAACTCTGTGGCACTTCGGCGTCACGGGCCACCGCGTATCCGGCGCACCCGGCATTTACGTCCGGCTGGATAACCCTGGCTCCCATGCAGTGCTTGCGCAACGCCCACGAACACACACCGGCATGCATAGCAACAGCCCACGCCAGACTCCGGATTTCTCTGGCCTGGGAAAGATTGCGGCACTGGGGATCAAAGTCAGCCGCAACTGCACGTACCACGGAATGGCTCTGAATGTTTCCATGGACCTTGAGCCCTTCTCGCGCATCGACCCGTGCGGGTATCCGGGCCTGCAAACTGTGGACCTTTCTACAATTGGAGTGTCAGCCACCTGGGTTGAAGTTGCAGCTACATTGAGCAAGAAGCTCACCACCTACCTGGCACCGTGATTGGCCGCCGAGCACACCATGAGCAATCAAGAACCAGCACCTGTCGTCCGGGACGTGCGGGAAGACTCCCTCTATGACGCCAAAGTAAAGCAAAAGGCAGGAGCCAAGCTGGCCCGAATTCCGGTCAAAGTGGTATCGGGCGAAATATTGAAGAAGCCGGCCTGGATCCGGGTAAAGGCCGGTTCTGCGAGCACGCGCTTTTATGAAATCAAGGACATCTTGCGCAAGAACAAGCTGGTCACCGTGTGCGAAGAAGCGTCCTGCCCGAACATCGGCGAATGTTTTGGCAAAGGCACCGCCACCTTCATGATCATGGGGGACAAATGCACCCGGCGCTGTCCCTTTTGCGATGTGGGGCACGGCCGTCCAGACCCGCTGGATGCCAACGAGCCGCAAAATCTGGCGAGAACCATTGCCACCCTGGGGCTCCGGTATGTGGTGATTACGAGCGTCGACCGCGACGACCTGCGAGATGGAGGCAGTCAGCATTTCGTGGAGTGCATCCGCATGACCCGCGAGCTGTCCCCCGGCACACAAATCGAGATTCTCGTTCCTGATTTTCGTGGTCGCGACGATCGTGCGCTGGAAATTCTCCAGGCTGCGCCGCCCGACGTGATGAACCACAACCTGGAGACAGTTCCGAGGCTCTACCGGGAAGCGCGACCCGGGTCGGACTACACCTTCAGCCTGAACCTGCTCAAAAAGTTCAAGGGGCTATTCCCCTCGATTCCGACCAAGAGCGGTTTGATGGTGGGCCTCGGTGAAACGGATGAGGAAATCCTGGAAGTGATGCGGGACATGCGTGCACACCACATTGAGATGTTGACAATCGGTCAGTACCTGGCACCGAGCAGCAGCCACCTCACCGTGAAGCGGTATGTTCACCCAGACACATTCCGGATGTTCGAAGCCAAGGCAAAAGACATGGGCTTCAGCCACGCCGCAGTGGGTGCGATGGTGCGATCCAGCTACCATGCCGACCAGCAGGCCCACGCGGCATCAGCACACAGGGTCACGCCGTCGCAAGTCGGCTGACCGGTTCCTCGTCCTCAATCACCTCACGGGCCCAGGTGCGAAGTTTGCTGGCATCTGCGCGCAGCACCTCCTGCTTGACCGCAAGAATCTGTGCTGGATGCATGGAGAAACTTCGCAGACCGAGGCCAAGCAGCAAGCGGGTCAGCGTTACATCTCCGGCCATCTCGCCACAAACACTCACACCTTTGGACTGTCGCTTGCATTCGTCGATGGTGTCGGCAACAAGGCGCAACACTGCCGGATGCAATGGATCGTACAGGTGGGCAACCGACTCGTCGGCACGGTCGATGGCCAACGTGTACTGGATCAAGTCATTGGTACCGATAGACAGGAAATCAAAGTATTTCAGAAACGTCTTGAGCGTCAACGCGGCCGCCGGAATTTCTATCATCGCACCGACCTGAATCGGTCCGTAGGGCACGCCCTGATTGTCCAGTTGTGTTCGCGCATGGTCCAGCAAGGACAACGTCTGGCGAATTTCACTGGCGTGCGCCAACATTGGAATCAGCAAGTTGACCCTGCCAACGACCGACGCTCGCAAAATCGCACGCAGTTGCGTCAGGAACATATCCGGGTCCGCCAGGCTCCAGCGGATCGCCCGCAGCCCCAGTGCCGGATTCAAATGCGCATCTTCACGGACGGACTTGTCCAGTGGCTTGTCGGCACCGATATCGACCGTCCGTATGGTGACCGGAAGGCCTTGCATGCCTTCGATGGCACGTCGGTAAGCCAGATATTGCTCCTGCTCGTCGGGCAAGCGTCCTTGCCGGCCCATGAACAGGAACTCGCTGCGAAACAGACCGACCCCAACGGCACCGGCCTTGACTGCCGCCAGAGCATCTTCGGGCATTTCGATGTTTGCCAGCAGCTCAACCTTTTCGCCGTCCAGCGTCACAGCCGGCGTGTGAAGAAGGCGCGTCAAGCGCCCTCGCTCGATTTCGCCCTGCCGCTGCTTGAATCCGTACTCGGCCAGGATAATTGCCGACGGGTCGACGATGACCACACCAGCGTCACCGTCGATCACCACCCAGTCGTCCTGCCGAATCAAGTGGCTCGACAAACGTGCGCCGACCACCGCCGGAATGTCCATGCTGCGTGCGACGATGGCAGTGTGTGATGTCTTTCCGCCGACATCGGTAACAAAGCCGGCAAAGACACTCTGCTTGAACTGCAGCATGTCCGACGGTGACAAGTCATGGGCCACCAGGATCAGCGGTACATCGACTGTGTCGTCCAGCAGCAGATCTTGCTGCGAAGGCCGGCGGGCGACCCGAGTCGGCGGAACGACCAGGGGAGATGCCATCCCTTTCATGGCGGCCAACACCTTTTCCGCAATCTGCTCCATGTCCGCCTTGCGCTCACGCAGGTATTCGTCCTCCATTTCGTCGAACTGCCGCGCAATGACCTCCAATTGCGTTGTGAGTGCCCATTCGGCGTTGTAGAGTCGATCGGCAATCCAGTGCTTGACCCCCAGAATCAACTCTTCGTCCTGGAGCAGCATCAAATGCACATCAAGCAGAGCCGTCAGTTCGTGCGGCGCCTCCTTCGGCCCCATGTGGGTGATGGTGCGCTGCAACCGGTGGATTTCATCAATGACGGCATTGCGGCCCATCCGCACGCGGTCGATCTCAGCCTCGACTTGGCTTGCCGTGATGAAGTAGTGCGCCACATCAACCCGGCTGGATGCCACCAGCACGGCCCGGCCAATGGCGATACCGCGTGCAACAGGCAACCCGTGGATCGCAAAGGTCACTCGCCTTCCCCGAACTTGTCGGCGATTAGGGCCAGCAAAGCGTCCGTCGCCTCCTGCTCGCGCTCACCGTTGGTTTCAATCGCAATGGAGGTACCGATACCTGCTGCCAGCATCATCACGCCCATGATGCTCTTGGCGTTGACCCGGCGCTCGCCACGCGACATCCATACTTCACATGGAAAACTGCCCGCAAGCTTGGTCAACTTGGCGGACGCCCTGGCGTGCAGCCCCAACTTATTGCTGATGGTCACTGTCGTCTTGATCATTTCTCTTCTTTGCCTGATTTTGCGGAGCCGTGGTCGCCACTTGCATCACACCCTGGGTGCCTCCCGCCATCGCGCGCGCCACCAGCACGTCCAGTGGCTCGCGGCGGTACGTGACCGCGCGCAGCAACATCGGAAGATTCACCCCGGCAACCAAACGCGAGCGTGTTGGATCGCCGAGCGTTTGGGCTACGTTGCAGGGCGTCGCCCCGAATACGTCCGTCAGCACGAGCATCCGGGGCTCGGTTAATAGCGACATTGCATGTCGAGCGCCCGCCAACGCCACTTCGAACGGCGCATCGGCTTGCACATCAAACGCGACCACCGCCGGCCCGGCGTCAGGAAACACATGCAGAACACACTCGCGCAACGCGCTTGCAAGCGGGCCATGGGCAATGATCAGTATGCCAGTCGTCATGAAGGCTGATTATGGCGTGGCGCACGAACAAAGTATCCGTAGGATCCGACGCAGCACACCAGGAAGACACCCATCGCGCATTGGAATGACAACGGTTTCGCAACTCCCAGTGCCATCAAGCCGTCGATCATCAGCCCGATGCCCCACTGCACGACGAACACGCCAAGGAAGATGACCAGGTTGAATGCCGACAATGCGCGGCCCGCGAGTTGCGATGGAAAAGCCATCCCGACTGCCGGTTGTGAAAGCGTGACGAACGTGCATGCAACGCAATAGGCAGACAACAAGGCCCCGGCCCATGCGGGGACACGGCTCGTCGCGACGATGATCACGGCAAGCAATACAAAACTCACGGGCAGGCCGCGCCGCATCAGAAGATCCGCGGGTAAGCCACGGCGCGCCAGCCACGGGCTGGCAAATCCCCACGACCAGAAGGCGCACAACATCGTGACATTGAGCCAGAACATGCCGGTGGCCGCCTCCAGCGCCGAATATCGCGCCAAAAGCACCATCCACGGCCCGGCCCACAAAGTCTGCACCGCTAACAGGCCACCGTAACAAAAGAATCCTATTGGGAGCAGCGCCCGAAAATAGGGATGTCGCCAGACTTCAGCATAACCTTCGAGTCGCGCGTCTGACGGCTCCGTGCGCTCCCAAGCTGGTACTTTCCAGGCAATGCCCGCCATGGCAAAAGCCAACATGGCAGCCAAGGCCACGAACAGAGGGCGCCACCCGACCACCGGGACCAGCCACTGCACCGGCAACGTCGATGCGACCATCCCCAAGGAGCCGGTCATTAACATCCATGAGTTGCTGCGCATCTGCGCTGCGGGTGTCAGCCATCGCCGATAGCCGGTCAATGGTGCCATAAGGCAGGCGCTGACGCCAACACCACACAACATCCGTGAGGCAAGAAGACCCGCAAAGGTACTTGCGACGGAGAACGCCAGGCATCCGGTCACGGCCACGGCGAGAAAACACAGCAGGACGCGCTTAGGTCCGAAGCGATCAAGCCAGGCACCCAACGGCAACTGCGTTGCCGAGAAACCCAGGAAATAGGCGCCGGCAAGCAATCCGAGGTCTCTTGCCTGAAGAGCGAACTCCTGAGTCAATACCGGCGACAGCGTTGCCGTGATGGCCCGGATCAATGCCGACAGGAAGTAGGGGAATGCAAAGGCGACAAAAACAATCGTCGCGGTGCGCCTGCAAAGCACCATCATCGGAACCTGAGTCCCGGGAAGAAACTGTTGATCACGTCGGAGGGCAAGGCCGGTGCGTACAGGAAGGCGGCCAACACCTCACCGTCACGT
>JAYVRP010000366.1:0-2038 GCA_043776215.1 Rhodoferax sp.
GTTCGGCACGCAGCACCCGGGCCAGCTGGTGCTGAACAACTACCCGCGCTTCATGCAGGAGCTGAGCATTCCCGGCATTCCGTTTTTCGACATGGGCACGGTGGACATCGTGCGTGCACGCGAGCGTGGCGTTCCGCGCTACAACGAGTTCCGCCGCCAGCTCGGCTTGAACCCGATCAGCCGCTTCGAGGACCTGACCAGTGATGCCGACCAGGTGCGTGCCCTGAAGGAGGTCTACGGCAGCGACCCGGCCGACGTGGAGAAGCTCGACCTGCTGGTCGGCACCCTGGGCGAAGGCCACCGGCCCACCGGTTTCGGTTTTGGCGAAACCATGTTCTCCATCTTCCTGCTCAACGCCACGCGCCGCTTGCAGGCGGACCGCTTTTTCACCGACAGCTACAACGCGGACGTCTACACACCCGAAGGCCTGGCCTGGATCGACGACGTGGACCTGAAAACCGTGCTTTTGCGCCACTTTCCGGAACTCGCCGACACAGGCCTGGCCAACATCGCCAACGCCTTCGAGCCCTGGGATACCGGCGAGACACTCGCGCCGGAGCGTCACCCGTTGCGTGGCTTCGATCCGGCCATCACCGGCGACCCCTGGCGCGGCGACGCCCATCGCCAGCAAGGGAAAGGCTGAACCATCATGACCATCGTTCCGTGGTTTTTTCGCAGGGCGTTCTGGAACCTGTGGGGGTGGGTCAAGGTCCAGGGCAACAAGCCGGTGGACATTCCACGCCGACCGGCCGGGGGCGGCGTCATTCAGCCGGTTCCGCTGAAACTGGTGGTGCCGGCGGTGCCGGTGACACGGGTCCTGGTCTGCCCCCACGAACAGCTTCCGCCGGAAGAAGACTCGGCCAAGCAAAACCTCGTCTACAAGCTTCAGGTGTGGCTGTATGGTGTCTTTTCGCCCATGCATCCCGGGTTGCCGCCGATCGATGCCGATCCCGACCGCGCCTTGAAATCGGCCTTCACCTGGCTGCACCGCACGAACTTTCCGGCACCGGTTTTGCCGGCCGAGTACCTCGGCAGCCCGGACCTCGGCTCCCTTGCCGTGCGCGGCCCGTATGCCTGCTACACCGAGGCAGGCGGCGATGGGGTGTACCAGTGGGATCTGGCCCATTTGGCGCAACACGAACACCATGCCGGCCTGCGCACTCTGGGTGTGACTGTGCTCTTCAAGCTCAATCCGACACGGCGCGCACTGGAGGCATTCCAGATCGACTCGTCGCTGGGCACTTCGCGCCCTGAAGATGGCAACTGGGAGCTGGCCAAGAAGCTGGCCCTGGCCTCGGCCACGACGGACATGTCGCTGGTGCGCCACTGGAACGGTGTGCATCTGATTGCCGGCTCCTACCTGGCCATCGCCACGCGCAACCGGCTACCGGCGGCGCACCCCCTGGCCCAGTTGCTGTGGCCCTACCTGTTCGGCACCCAGCACAGCAACGACATCACCACACGCGGCCAGATGGTGCCCGGCGGAGAGTTCGAGACCATCTTCAGTTTCACCATGGCAGGCATGGGCCGGCTGTTCGACGAGAGTTTTGCCGCGTACCGGTTTGCGGTCAATGACCCCGAGGCCGACGCGCAGCGGCGCCAGATTTCCGGTGCCGGGTTCGACACGCCCAGCCTGAACAACCTCCAGGCCATTTTCGATGTGATGCACGCGCACGCCAGGTCCACGCTGCAGATCTATTTCCCTGATACGCCCGCCGGCTCGGCCACCGAAGCCATCCGCGCAGATGTCGCCATTGGGGCCTGGCTCGATGACCTCAACACCTTGATTCCGAATGGTGTGGACGTGACCCGCGCCGATGTGAGTTTCGACAGCCTGGCACGCCTTGCCGCCCGCTTCATCTACCTGGCGACGGTGCAACACGAGTTGCTGGGAAGTCATGTCTGGAACTACCAGTTGTGGACCCACCGCCAGCCCGTGCGGGTGTACAAGACCGGGCAACGCGAACCACTGGATGTCTACCAGCGCCTGGTCAACGCCAACTACAACCTCAACGTCACGCGCCGCGCCTTGATACAC
>JAYVRP010000367.1:0-2037 GCA_043776215.1 Rhodoferax sp.
GCGATGCGTCGGCCGGCGCGCTCCCGCAGCAGATGGTTGACCAACGTGGTCTTGCCCGCCCCCAGATATCCGCCGATCACGGTCACCGGCAACGGCGCCACGGGGGTTTTCATCGCCATGGCGTGCAGCGCGGGCCCGCCCGGTGCCGGGCATTGCGCGGACGTGCCGCAGCATCGCAGAACGCGCCGGCCTTGGCACGATAAAGAGCTTGGACAGTCATGGCTACGCAGTCTTGCGCGATTCAGGTGTGTTTGTCGTAGGGCACAGCGGAGGTAGCGCGCGAGACCTTTCGACTTTCGGGGTTTCGACAAGCTCAACCCCTGCTCAGGGCGAACGACTGGGTTTGGTGGTCAATCAGGAAAAGAGTATCACAACGGCTGCCCGGCGCGGCGCCGGGTGCCCTTGTGCGGTCGGTTCAACGGGTGCCGGGTGTGCGTGCATCAGTCCACAGAGCCTGTGAGTTACAGTCACCAAGGGCACCGCCACTGAGGCCCCCACGACGCCGCCTACCCTCCGCACACACCACCCCTCGGTCATGAGCACGTCGCGCCGCAACCTCTACCGCATTCTTTATGTGCAGCCGGAGGCCCCGGTCGAAATCATCCGGGCCAGTTACCGCACCCTGATCGGGCCGCTGGGTTTTCACCCCGACAAAGGCGGTGACCACGAGGCTGCGGCCCGCATCAACAATGCCTATTCGATACTGTCCGATCCGGTACGCCGGCGTGCGTATGACCGAACCCTGGGCAAGGAAAACCTGCGCGGTCGCGGCCCTGCAGTCGCCAGTGGCGCAACACCTGCACCCGCGGCCGTCTTGCCGCAACACCCGCTCGAATGGCGCGAACGCGGCGAGTGTCCGTTCTGCCGGCACGCCCTGCCAGCGCCCCTGCGCTCGACCTCCCGCTGTGCGCGCTGCGATGCGCCCTTGTGGCCCGCCGTGCACGATACGACCCGCGTGCGAGAGCTGTTTGGCCGACGCAACACCGGGCGCACGGGGAAGGACTTGCCGACGACCGTGGTACCCGCATGGGGCGCGCGACCACACTCCGCTGTATTGCGGGACCTGTCGCTGACCGGATGCCACTTTGTGCAACGGCCCGCAGCGGTACCGCTGTCAGTCATGCGCATCAGCAACGCCGAGCTGGACGCGGTCGTGCTGGTGATGTCATGCCGCAAGGCGGCCGAGATGTATTCCATCCATGGCCAGCTGCTGACCGCCCTGGTCGAGAAGCAGCCCGGCGTCTACTTCAACGCCATGGCCTGACCGGCGCACGCCAGGCCAGTGGCATTTGCGCAGCAGGATTCAGGCGTCGTAGTCCACCACGCGCCGCTCGCTCGCAGCCTGTGCCACAAACGGAACCACCGCCAGGTGCAGCGGATGCCCCTGGTAGACCTTGAGGGCATCCCGATCAGTGAACTCGGAAATCAGCACCGCGTCGCCGCTGTTGTCTGTCGCTGAAAAATCAAGGCCAACCTCGATCGACAACAGGCCGGGAATCTGGCCGCGCAGGCTCTCCAGCTTCTCCTTGACCATGCGGGCATTGGTCGGCAGGTCGTTGCCATGGGCGGACTCCTTGAGCTTCCAGATCACGATGTGTCTGATCATGACTTTTTCCTTTTCTGCTTTCCAGCAGTTGGCATTGCCTCCGGCGCCGCTTCCGCCGCTGGCAGGACCGGGTCGCGAAACGGGTACAACTCCTGCGTTTCAAGCTCCATCAGGCGCGTGTTGACCTTGCGCAGGAAACCGAATGCCAGCTCTTTCTCCCTGACCGGTATGTCCTCGAGCACGGCCTTGTGCACCCGCAGGCTCAGCCCGTTGCAATCGCGTGCCAGGTCCAGGCCAGCCGGCGTCAAGGTCAGCATGACGGAGCGATTGTCCTTGCGCGAGCGCCGCCGCCGGATCAGGCGCTTGGCATGCAGGGCCTGCAGCTGGCTGGATATGGTCGACTGCGGCAGCACCATGAGCTCCACCAGATCACCGGTGCGCAACTCTTCGTGCTCCAGCAGCAGCACCAGAATACGCGCGGAAAAGTGGTT
>JAYVRP010000368.1:0-6555 GCA_043776215.1 Rhodoferax sp.
CTGCACCTGCCCAAATCGGATGCTGTGGCTGGCAGGCTGGGTGTCTATTGCACAGCGCAGCACCGGCAACAGGCCGAACCCTGATGTGACGCCGTATGGCCCTTGACGAAGCTCCGTCGTGGCTGGATGTCCGACCGCCGCCGGGTGACAGACCATCGTCTGAAGCATTGAGCGAGTTCGTCCGCTTGTGGCGCGGATTCATGACTGCGCGCGTGACCCTGGGTCTGGTGCTGCTGCTGCTGCAGGCATCCCTGCAGATGCTGGGCCAGGCCCATGACCGTCTGCTGATTCTCGTGTGTGGTGTCTATTTGATGGCCACATTGGTCACACGCTTGTGGGGCAAGCCAAGGCGCCTTGGACAGACCTTCGACCCCCAGTGGGTCTGGACCATCGGCGTCGATGTGGTGGCGTTTGCCATGCTGCAGTTCGTGCAGGGTCAGTCGGGAATCAATTACACGCCCCTGCTGGCGCTGCCGGTGTTGCTGGCGTCCGTGCTCGGGAGCTTGCCGTTGGCGATGGGCACGGCGGCTGGTGTCACGCTTTTGATGCTGGCCCAGGCCGGGTTGTTGTACCTGCACCAGACAACCGATACCGCCCCGTTGTTTGTGCAGACCGCCCTGACAGGCGCAGGTTACTTCCTGATCGCGTTCCTGTCGACCCAGTTGTCCGCGCGCCTGGCGAGCGAAGAGCAGCGCTCGCAACGCAACCAGCTGGCAGTGCAGGTGCAACGGCAGGTCAACGAATTGGTGATCGAGTCTTTGAGCGACGGTATCCTGGTGGTGGACCTGGCCGGCGTGGTCTGGGCGGCCAATCCAGCCGCATACCGGTTGCTGGGGCGCGGCCATGGGGCGTTGCAGGCGCCCTTTGGCCTGGCGTCCGAGCCTGGCTGGGGCGAGCTCGTGGCCCTGGTGGCGTCCAGCTTTTCGGCCAACGAGGCCATGCGAACGAGTTTGGTCCTTCGACAGCCTGGCGCCGGTCCGCAGCGTTTGCACGTGCGCACCCGCATGACGGCCACGGACAAGGAATCCGTCGAACGCCTGTGTGTCCTTTTTCTGCAGGATCAGCGGGAGCTGGAAGCGCGGATGCGCACCGAAAAGCTGGTCAGCATGGGGCGCATGTCGACCGCCGTTGCGCATGAAATCCGCAATCCCCTGGCGGCGATCGTCCAGGCCAATGCCTTGCTTGACGAAGACATCACGGAGCCCCGGCTCAAGCGACTGACGCAGATGGTGCAGCAAAACGCGAGTCGGCTGGAGGGCATCGTGGACGAGATCCTCAACATTTCGCGTGTGCAAGGCCATCACGACCCGGCGATCCAGGTCCTGGTGCGCCTGAATGAAGAGGTGGATCGCATCTGCCGGGAGTGGGCGCAACATACCGTGAGCGAAGGAATATTGACGGTCAAGCTGTGCCCGTCCGACCTTTCCGTTTCTTTTGACCCGGAGCACCTCCGGCGGGTCCTGATCAACCTGCTGGACAACGCGCGGCGGTATGCGAGCGGCCGCCAGCACGCGATCCAGGTATTCACTCGGGTGACCAGCACCGGCAGCGTCGTTATGGGGGTCTGGAGCGATGGACAACCGATGGAGCCGTCGGTCGAACACCACTTGTTCGAGCCATTCTTTTCTTCGGAGAGCCGGTCGACTGGCCTGGGCTTGTATATCTGCCGGGAGTTGTGCGAGGGGCAGGGTGCGACGATCAGATTCGAACGCACCCGCAGAAGCCTGGGCACCGAGACCGAGGACGGCAATGAGTTCCTGATTACCCTGGAACTTCCAGAGCGTGACTTGGTCGGCGCCGCGGCACCTGCCAAAATGGCACTTGCACCATGACCACAAAATCGTCCATGAGCGATGCACAGATCCTCGTCGTGGACGACGAACCGGACTTGCGTACGCTCTACGAGCTGGCACTGGTCCGGGAAGGCTACAACGTCGTCGGTGTCGGCAGCTTGGCGGATGCCCGGGAATTGCTGCTGGGCCAGCGCTTTGATGTGGTCATCACCGATATGCGTCTGCCCGATGGCCTGGGCATCAGTCTGCTCCATCTGTTGCGCGACCACCACCGCAGCGAGCGCTGCGTGGTGATCACCGCGTATGGTTCGGCGGAAAACGCCGTCGAGTCGCTCAAGGCGGGGGCTTTCGACTACCTCACCAAGCCGGTGGACATCAAGCAGTTTCGTTCGGTCGTGGCGTCGGCGGTGCAGGGGTCGCGCAACGAGGTCGTGTCCGGTCGCCGGCATACGGCGCCCAATGCAGCGCGTGCCGGCGCCAACCGACGCCGCACGGACTCGGTACAGGGTGTCGGTGAGCAGGCGCTGCAACGTCTGGTGGGCCATTCGCCCGCCATTCGCATGGTCAAGGAGCGGGTGGCCAAAGTTGCACGCAGCATGGCGCCGGTGTTGGTGACCGGTGAGTCGGGCACCGGCAAGGAACTGGTGGCGCGGGCGCTGCATGCCAATAGCCACCGATTTGCCGGCCCCCTGGTGGCGGTGAATTGCAGCGCCATTCCCGAGAATCTGCTGGAGGCCGAGTTTTTCGGTGTCAGGAAAGGTGCCTTCACCGGTGCCAGCCAGGACCGCGACGGATTTTTCCAGGCCGCGCGCGGAGGCAGCCTGTTTCTCGACGAGATTGGTGACTTGCCGCTGGCAATGCAGTCGAAGTTGCTGCGTGCTGTGCAAGAGCGGTCTGTGCGTGCGGTGGGTGCGACGCTCGAAGAGTCGGTGGACGTGCGCATCATCAGCGCCACCCACCGCGACCTGGCCGCCGACGTCCAGAGCGGGCGTTTTCGGCAGGACCTGTATTACCGTCTCAACGTGATCGACATCCTGATTCCCCCGCTGCGCGAGCGACTCGATGATTTGCCGGCCTTGTGCGAGAGCCTGTTGGCGCGTATTGCCGATGAATCCGGAATCAAAGTACCCAGGTTGTCGCCGAGCATGCTGGAGCAGATCTGCCTTGCACCGCTGAAAGGCAACGTGCGGGAACTGGAGAACTTGTTGCACCGGGCGGTGGCCCTGAGTGAAGGAAACGACCTCCAGGTCGACATCCTGGGTGACCAAGCGGCGACTGCGACTTCGCCGGCCGCCTCGGTGACCACGGGCCCGGCAGATCTCGCGCCTGCCCTTCCGACCGGTATCCCCGCCGATCTGCAGAGCCACCTGGATCGCCAGGAGCGCGAGATACTGGTGCATACGCTGCGCGAGACTGGATTCAATCGCACCGCGGCTGCTGCGCGATTGGGCCTGAGCCTGCGCCAGATCCGCTACCGCATCGCGCGGCTCAATATTGATGCTCCTGCGGGCCCCGAAATGCAGGACGAGCCCGGCTGATCTTGATTGGCTGCCCGGTGTTTTGCCTGTACAACAGTTTTGGTGCTGCCGGTGGGTGATGTGACGTCGCACACCTCATGGACCGTCTCAATCCCGATGGGGGCAGCACCTGCGTGGCAAAGCTAGGCGGCATGCGGCCGGGCCGGGTAAAACGCGCTGGACGCCCCGCCAATGCTGGCGACTGAGCGCCCACGCAAGGCGGATCAAGCCTTGCGCGCGGGTTTTTGCAAACGCTCCCTCTGCCGGGCCGGATGAGCGCTTGGTGCAAGTCGAAATACTTCATCGATATTTTTCACAATTGCGCTACAACACGCTACCCGTAGTGGCTTGTAATCGCACCAGACCCCATATATAGTGTGCGCTGTTCCTTCCCTTGCTGTATCAATTGTCAATTGAAAAGCCCGATTTCGATCCGGAAGATTCCAACAAAACGTTAGTCAGAGACGAGGAAACAATGCAAATAACCCTGAATTCGCCCGCCACATTGCAGCCAGGTGTGGGCGCTCCGCAGGCGATGGACGGGGTCCATCGCGCGGCACCCGTCCCCTTGAGCCAGTACCAGATCATCCGGCGCAACGGCGCCGTGGTTCCCTTCGAGCCGAACAAGATCGCCGTGGCGATGATGAAAGCCTTTCTTGCGGTCCACGGTACCCAGGGCGCAGCCTCTGCCAGCGTGCGCGAAGTGGTGGATGGTTTGACACAAGCCGTGATTCGGGCCCTCGTGCGTTCGCGGCCCGGTGGTGGCACGTTTCACATTGAAGACGTGCAGGATCAGGTTGAATTGGGCCTGATGCGCGGGGAGCACCACGAGATAGCGCGGGCTTACGTGTTGTACCGGGAAAAGCGCTCTCAGGAACGCGCGCGCAAGCAGGAAGATGCCGCACCATCGGCTCCCCAACTGCATGTGGTCGACGGTGGCCGGCGCGTCGTGCTCGACATGGCCTGGCTCAAGGGCCTGGTCGGATCGGCGTGTGCCGGCCTGGGCGCCGATATCCGGCCGGAGCCTATCCTTGCAGAGACGTTGCGCAACCTGTATGACGGCGTGCCCATGGACGAGGTCTACAAGGCTTCGGTGCTGGCTGCGCGCACCCTGATCGAAAAGGACCCGGATTACACCTACGCGACCGCCCGCCTGCTGTTCCACACTATTGCCAAGGAAGTTCTTGGCAAAGACGTGGCGCAGGCCAACATGGGCGAAGCCTATGTCGAGTATTTTCCCGATTTCATCCGTAAGGGTGTCAATGCCGAATTGCTCGACGAAAAGCTTCTGCAGTTCGATCTCAAGCGGCTCGGCGCGGCGCTCAAGGCCGAGCGCGACCTGCAGTTCGACTATCTCGGCCTGCAGACACTCTACGACCGCTATTTCCTGCATATTGAAAAGGCCCGCATCGAATTGCCGCAGGCGTTTTTCATGCGTGTCGCGATGGGCCTGTCGCTCAACGAAATCGACCGCGAAGCCAGGGCCATCGAGTTCTACGAAATCATGTCCTCGTTCGACTTTATGTCCAGCACCCCCACGCTGTTCAACAGTGGCACCCTGCGCTCGCAGTTGTCGTCGTGTTACCTCACGACGGTTCCGGACGATCTGGACGGTATCTACGAGTCGATCAAGGAAAACGCGCTGTTGTCCAAATTCGCCGGCGGACTGGGCAATGACTGGACCCGTGTGCGTGCACTGGGTTCACACATCAAGGGTACCAACGGGGAGTCTCAAGGTGTGGTGCCATTCCTCAAGGTGGTCAACGACACGGCGGTGGCGGTGAACCAGGGTGGCAAGCGCAAGGGCGCGGTGTGCACTTATCTGGAAGCCTGGCACCTGGACCTGGAGGAGTTCCTGGAACTGCGCAAGAACACCGGAGACGACCGGCGCCGCGCGCACGACATGAATACCGCCAACTGGATCCCGGATCTTTTCATGCGCCGCGTCATGGAAAAGGGCTCCTGGACACTTTTCTCGCCGTCCAGCGTACCGGATCTGCACGACCGCTTCGGTGCCGATTTCGAACGCGCGTACGTAGCCTACGAAGAAAAGGCGGCCCGTGGCGAGATCAAACCCTGTCGCACGGTGGCTGCCGCCGACCTGTGGCGCAAGATGCTCACGATGCTGTTTGAAACCGGCCACCCGTGGATCACGTTCAAGGACGCCTGCAACATCCGTTCACCCCAGCAGCACGTGGGTGTGGTGCACTCTTCAAACCTGTGCACCGAGATCACACTCAATACCAGCGACACAGAGACGGCTGTCTGCAATCTGGGGTCCATCAACCTGGTGCGCCACTTGAAGGATGGTGCCATTGACCACGAAAAACTGCGCAAGACGGTGTCCATCGCCATGCGCATGCTCGACAACGTGATCGACATCAACTACTACGCGGTCAAGAAAGCCCGCGACTCGAATGTGCGCCATCGTCCCGTGGGCCTGGGCCTGATGGCTTTCCAGGACAGCCTGTACAAGTTGCGTATTCCATATGCCAGCGACGCAGCCATCGAGTTTGCCGACCGCTCGATGGAAGCCATTTGTTATTACGCTTACTGGGCGTCGACGGATCTGGCGCGCGAGCGCGGGCGGTATTCGAGTTACCCGGGTTCCTTGTGGGAACGTGGCATCCTGCCGCTCGACACGCTGGACATGCTGGCCAGGGAGCGCGGCGGGTATGTCGAGGTGGACCGTTCATCCACGATGGACTGGGACGCGCTGCGCCGCAAGATCGCTGCCGATGGCATGCGCAATTCCAATTGCGTGGCGATTGCACCCACAGCCACGATATCCAACATCATTGGGGTGGATGCGTCGATCGAACCGTGTTTCGGCAACCTGTCGGTCAAGTCCAACCTGTCGGGTGAGTTCACGATCATCAACAACGGCCTGGTGCATGACCTCAAGCGCCTGGGCTTGTGGGATGACGTCATGGTGATGGATCTGAAACACTTCGACGGGTCTTTGCGCCCCATCGACCGTGTGCCGGACGACATCAAGTCGCTGTACGCCACGGCGTTCGAGATCGAGACCCACTGGCTGGTGGAGGCTGCGGCGCGGCGCCAGAAGTGGATCGACCAGGCACAGTCGCTCAACATCTACATGGCCGGCGCGTCGGGCAAAAAGCTCGACGACACCTACAAGCTGGCATGGGTGCGTGGCCTGAAGACGACCTATTACCTTCGCACGATGTCTGCCACCCACGCCGAAAAATCAACCGTGACGGCAGGGCGCTTGAATGCCGTGT
>JAYVRP010000369.1:0-2037 GCA_043776215.1 Rhodoferax sp.
CTGTCGCTGATCGCCGTGTGCCTGGCGCTGGCCGACACCTTCTGGATGGCCCCCGCCCGGGCCCTGCATCTGCAAGCCCGTCAGCGCGTCGACGCCAACAACGTCGAACTACAGCAATTGCGCGGCGACGGGCGGCTGGCGGCACTGCAACCCGGCCCGGGCGCAAAAATGCGCGACGAACTCTCGGGCGTCAAGGCCCAGATCGCCAACGCCGAGCGCAGCATCGCGGCCAGCACCGCTGCCGGCCGTTCGGCCACGACGCTGCCGGAAGTGCTGGGCCACTTTCTTCGCAGGCATCCAGCGCTGACACTCGTGCGCACCGCCAATCTGGCCCCGGATACCGCCGCACCGGCTGGCACCACTGCGGTGGGTGGTGCAGCGATCCGGATGCCGTCGGTGGCCAGGCGTGGCCTGGAGCTGACGGTAGCCGGGTCCTACCCCGATCTGGTACGGTTTGTCCAGTCGCTCGAAGCGGCTTTGCCCGACCTGCGCTGGGGCCCGTTCAAACTGCAGTCAGACCCGCAGGCAACGCAACTCAGTTTGCAGGTCTACCTTGTCGGAGGGGTGCCATGACGATGCCTGCGCTGCAGAGCCATCCAGCAGCAGGTGCCACTTTAGGTGCGTGCCTTCTTTTGTGCGCGGCGCTGGGCGCGCAGGCACAAGGCTTGCGGGACCCAACCGTGCCTCCTGCCAGCGTTGCCAGCGCGCCGGTGTCCGTCGGCGCGGCACCGGGGTCTGCCTTAGATCTTGCCCCTGTGGCCGTGATCGTCCGTGACGGTCGCCCCTACCTGATGGTTGGCACACGGCTGTATGCGCAGGGTGACATGCTGGGGAGTGCCCGCATCGAACGGATTGGCGAGACGGAGCTGTGGCTGCGAGAAGGCAAGGTTCTGCGCAAGCGCGCGGTCTTCAACGGCATCGAGCGCCGTGCGGCCAAGGGGGGCGAAGGCCCGGCCGAGTGTTTGATGCCGGCTGCCAGGCTGGCTTCACCTCGCCGCATGGCGGTCAGCGCGCCGCGCTCCGCCCACCCGACAACACGTGTTCCCCCACCAGGGATTTGCCCGCCATGACAACAAAGCAGCATTCCATGAATCAGATATCCCTCCTGGCGCGTTCCGCCCGGCGACCGGTGCCACCGAGCGACCTGGGGCGCCCCTGGCCGATGGCTGGCGCTTGCCTGGCTGCGCTCATGCTGGGCGGATGCGCTGCGGATCGGCCATTTCGCACGCCCGATGTCGGCGCTGTGGTGCGGGCGCAGGTGCCAGCATCGGCTGCACCGACCCCTGTCGCCGTTCCGGCGCGCGTCAGCGACGCTCTGGCCGAACCCGTGCCGGTGGTGGCCGTTCCGGCCGAGCCCAGGCTTGACCTGCTGGTGAACAATGCCCAGGCCCGTGAGGTATTCCTGGCCATCGTGGCAGATACCCGGTACAGCATGCTGATGCACCCCGACGTCGCCGGCACCCTGTCGGTGACACTGCGCGGCGTGACCGTGCTGGAAGCGCTCGAGGCCATCCGAGACGTCTACGGGTACGACTTCAAGATCGAGGGCCGGCGCATCACCGTGTTTGCCCCCAGCCTGCAGACCCGCATCTTCACGGTCAACTACCCGAACTCAAGGCGCCAGGGCAGCAGCGACCTGCGTGTCGCCACTGGCGGTGCCACTGCGGGCGGAAGCAGTGGCAACGGTGCGGCCGCGAACGGATCGACAACGCCCCCGGGTGGTAGCACACCGCAGGCCGGCGGATCACAGCTGGAAAACAGCCGGGTCTCTACCAGCACCAGCACCAATCTGTGGTCCGAGTTGACCGACGCCGTGCGCGCGCTCGTCGGCGGCGGGCCCGGGCGCAATGTGATCGCCAGCCCGCAGGCCGGCATCATGGCCGTGCGCGCCATGCCGGAGGAGCTGCGCCAGGTGGACAAGTTCCTCAAGGCCGCGCAAATCGCGGTCGAACGCCAGGTGATGCTGGAGGCGAAAATCATCGAGGTCGAACTCAGCGACGGTTACCAGAGTGGTGTCAACTGGGCCGCCCTCGCGAC
>JAYVRP010000370.1:0-2036 GCA_043776215.1 Rhodoferax sp.
CTTCATGACGGGCTCCCAGTTAGGGTCAGTCATGTCCGTCACCAGGATATCACCGGCCTGCACGCGGTCCATCTCGCTGATGTTGTGCACGATCCGCACAGGCCCGGTTCCGATTTTCTGGCCGATCGCTCGGCCCTCCACCAGTACGGTACCCCGCCCCTTGAGCTTGTAGCGATGTTCAGCCTTGCCGGCGGCCTGGCTCTTCACCGTTTCTGGCCGCGCCTGAAGGATATACAACTCGCCGTCCAGCCCGTCCTTGCCCCACTCAATGTCCATCGCGCGGCCGTAATGCTGTTCGATCACCAATGCGTAGCGCGCCAGTTGCTCGACATCGGCATCGGTCAGTGAGTAACGATTGCGCAGTTCGGTGGGCACATCGATGGTCTTGACCAACTTTCCACTGATCGCCTTTTCCTGTGGGTTTGTGAACTGCATCTGCACGAGCTTGGAGCCCAGGCTCCTGCGGATGATGGCGCGATTGCCGGCACGCAGCATCGGCTTGTGCACGTAAAACTCGTCCGGGTTGACGGCTCCTTGCACCACAGTCTCGCCCAGGCCATAACTCGAAGTGATGAACACCACGTCCTGGAATCCCGACTCGGTGTCGATCGTGAACATGACCCCAGCAGCGCCCAGATCAGAACGCACCATGCGCTGCACACCCGCACTGAGCGCCACGTGCGCGTGCGCAAACCCTTTGTGGACGCGATAGCTGATGGCGCGGTCGTTGTACAACGAAGCAAACACCTCCCGCATCTTGTGAAGAACCTCGTCGATTCCCACCACGTTCAGAAAGGTCTCCTGTTGCCCGGCGAACGATGCATCCGGCAAATCCTCGGCAGTCGCTGAGGAGCGCACTGCGAAACTTGCCTCGGGCGCGCCCGCGACCAAAGTAACAAACGCCTCCCGAATCGCCAGTTCCAGATCGTGTGGAAACGGTTGAGCCTCCACCATGGCGCGAATCTCTGCACCCGCCAGCGCCAAGGCACGCACGTCATCGGTGTCCAGACCGGCGAGGCGCGACTGAATCTTGTTGTTCAAGCCGTCAAACTCCAGGAACGCGCGGAATGCATGGGCGGTGGTGGCGAATCCGGTGGGTACTTTCACACCGGTGGGCAGGTGTGAAATCATCTCGCCGAGGCTCGCGTTTTTGCCGCCAACTGCCTCCACGTCGGTCATTCTCAGGTTTTCAAACGGAACGACCAGGGCGGTCGGTGAGAAAAGTGCAGACATTGAACAACTCCGGAGGTAGAAAAAAGCGGGGGGGCCAGGATGCGGATGCAAGCCAGGCATTGGCAGAAGTCGATCCCGGCGCGAGAACCTCGGGCTTGACCGTGAAGCTGGGCACGCTGCATGAACGGGACAGTCGCAAAAATCGGTTAGATTGCAGGCATTGTAGGGTGCGCCCCCTGCACCAGCGATGCCCGCAGCGGCGCCTGTTTAGCCCCTTCCACCTACCTGCACCATGCCCAACCGAACTGTGTTCTTCATCTCCGATGGCACCGGCATCACGGCCGAGACTTTTGGAAACGCCATCCTGGCCCAGTTCGAAATGAAGGCCCGCCATGTCCGGTTGCCCTTTATCGACACTGCCGACAAGGCCCATCAGGCGGTGCGCCAGATCAACCATACCGGGGTCGTCGATGGGAAGAAACCCATTGTCTTCACGACGCTGGTCAACATGGAGATTCTCCAGATCATCCAGGGGGGCTGTCGGGGCATGTTGCTCGACATGTTTGGCACCTTCGTGCACCCGCTGGAGACGGAGTTGCAAATCAAGTCCAACCATCGCGTCGGCCGATTCAGCGACGCCAGCAAAAGCAAGGAATACCAGGAGCGAATCGAGGCGATCAACTTTTCCCTGGCCCATGACGACGGGCAATCCAACCGTGACCTGGAGCAATCGGACGTCATCCTGGTCGGTGTCAGTCGCAGTGGCAAGACCCCAACCTCCTTGTACCTTGCGATGCAATATGGCCTCAAGGCGTCGAACTACCCCCTGATTCCGGAGGATTTCGAGCGCCAGCAATTGCCGA
>JAYVRP010000371.1:0-6542 GCA_043776215.1 Rhodoferax sp.
GTACACCACCACCAGCCCGAAACTGCACAAGGTGCTGGGAGTAGAGTCCCCTGTGTTCGACTGAGCGCCAAAACAGGCAAAAAGCAAAGCTATAATTTAGGGCTTGTTCCTCGATAGCTCAGTTGGTAGAGCGCCGGACTGTTAATCCGTAGGTCCCTGGTTCGAGCCCAGGTCGAGGAGCCAATAAGATGCTGAATGGAATCAGGCACTTAGGTTAAAGGCCCAAGTGCTTTTTTCCTTGGAAGTTGGAAAGCTTATTGGACACTGTCCAATATCCAAGTGATGCCACCGATCGCTGGATGGCCGAAGCTTTATTCGGGCATGAGGCCGGAATCGGAAAGACCACACCTCAAATCTCGGGCGACATCGAGCAGGGTTTCGGCGCCGAACTCCAGGGCCGCCGTTTGCGGGCGGACCCCATTGGTCAGCATCCCCAAGGCAGTGCAGATCTCCGTGTTCATCGTCGTCAGAATGTCGGGCCTGTCGTCCGCGCGCCTGACGCCGGCCAGGAAATCTTGCTCTTGGTCCTTCGGCAGGAAATGCCGCAGCAATGCCATGACCCGTGTGCCGCTGCCCGTGCCAAGCGCCTGATGCGAATCGCGCCCGTGTTTCCCTTACCGACTCAGAAGGGCGGAATACTTCTTTTTGCGCAGTTCCTCGAGCACCTTGCCGGTCAGCTTCCACGCGTCGCCCTTGATTCGGACTATCAATTCCCTCCAGACTCGCTCAAAGGCTTGCATGGCGTCGTCGTCGTTGAATCGGACGCCCGCTGGCAGCAAAGGCGCGATGTCCTCGATCAGGCTGCGCATGAGTTTCTCCAGCATGCGCCGTTCGGCCACGGCGCGCGTGATGGGGTTGCCTTCGAGCGCCAGGTAGTGGTTGAAGCACGCGATGAGCTTGTCCGGGTCAATGGCGAGCCGGTCGAGCCCATGGTGCAGGTCGAAGAGGTCGCGGTTTTTGCGCCGCTGCAACAACGCGCGCAGCTTCGTACCGAGAATCTCTTCGGGCTCGAAGGATGCGATCTCGGTCTTGCCCTGATACCAGTCGGTCTCCACTGCGAACGGATACGCCATGATGCCGAACAACGGCTCATGTTCGCGAGTATTGATCTCGACCTTGAGCTTGAGCGTTGCCAGCGAATCCGCTTCGGGAGCGAACTTGAACACCAAGCGTATCGAATGCCCGGCCTGCTCACGATTGCATTTGCCGAGCCATGATAAAGCCGCGCGGATCGAATCGATCGTCGTGCCGATGGGCTCGGCCTGGGTTTGCACCAGATCGATGTCTTCGGAATAGCGCAGCGGCTGTTTGAACAGGAGCTTGTGGATGGCAGTGCCGCCGCGGAACGCGATCTTATCTTTCAGCGCTGGTGCGTTGAAAAGGTCGCACAACGCACGGCAGATGATGAGGTCCTGTTCGACCTGCCGCGCATCGGGCCAGGGCGCCTTCGCGCTCCACGCCTGGATATATGCTTTGGGAATCAAAAGTCGATCTCCACGGGTTCATTGATAACTAGCTTCCACTTGGCATCCCTATCGTGAAGCTCGGCGAGCGAAGCAATCAGAGGCTTGACGGAAGGATCGAGCGGGACCGCAGTCTTGGCCTTTTTGACGAAGGGTTCCAACGCTTTGGCCTGGCGCGTATGACCGGCCAGTTCAAGCAGATAGCCGAGTCGACGCACGGAGGATTTTTCGTAGCTGGCAGCAGCCTTTGCCAGCGCGAGCGGGTTTGCCTTGGCGCCGATGTCCTTGGCGATCTGCGCCACGCCGTTGATGCCGGCGGCCTTGTGAAAGTAGCGAGCGCAGTCCAGCAGCGTCAGCTCGACGCTGGCCACCTTGGCGAAGCCGGCATCGCTCTTCATCTGATCGAGATTGGCCGACTGGTTGATCTGCACGAACGCTTTCGGCGACTGGTACAGGAACTGGAGGCGGTGACGGCCGATCTCGAAATCACGCAACTGCCTGGGCACGACCAACTGGAATACCATGGCGGCTTGATGTGACGCGCCGTGAAAGGCCGCTGCGCGCAGCAGCGAGATTCGGTAGTCGAGCCCTTGATGCTTCATCAGCGGATCGATCCAGCGCACGGGATCGGGTGCGCCGGCCATTTGATCCTCCGGGCGCAGGATCAGATAGAAGCCGTGGCGGGGATTTGCCAGCCCACGTTTCTTCACCAGCCGAGTAAGAGTGGCAGCCAGGGCTTCGGGCTTCAGGTCGAGCGCGGCCGAAGCCTCTTCTCGGGAGAAGTGGGCGCGACCGTGGACAAGTCGGTCATTGAGGAACTGCTCAACTGACGGCATCCCCGGATCATATGCAAAAATTGACAAAGAGACAATGTTTTTGCGTATGACTTGGGCACGTAAAGGCTACAGATCACCGCTCTCGCGCGGAGAAACCGCAGGCTTCAGCTGTTGTTGTCGAGCCCGTCAGTCTCACCTAAAGACGTGCCGAAAATCACAGCGATACGCCAAGGCGGCCGGTTTGCAGTGCGCACTCTCTATTCGGTCGCTTGCGACGAACCAGTACTGGTCGGCGGTGGCGGGTAACGCGGTGCCGCTCAACGCGACAGTTCCCTGATCATTTGGTATGACCCGCCATGCCAACGCCGCACAAATTCTGCCAACATGACATATCCCAATGATGAATGGCGACGCTCGGCGTTGTAGTAACCGATACGCCGCGCTGTCAAATATCCAGTAGTCACCGAGCCGCAACCCGCATGGATACTTGGCCAGATCTACTGAAATCCGCTAAAAATATTGGACAGTTCAGGGCCGGAAATGAGCGACAATGCGGCTCCCCGGCCCAATCGTCCTACCGCCTGTTAATCCGTAGGTCCCTGGTTCGAGCCCAGGTCGAGGAGCCAAATTCGTAAAGCCCGCCGTCGCAGGATGGTGGGTTTTTTCTTTTCCGGCGGGGTTTCCCGCCTGTCTTCCGTGGCGACCATGCCACAACATCACCCAGGGTCACGCATGAACAACGATTCCATTTCCATGGCCCTTCACTCGCCCGCCCAAGAAGCCGACATCGCGCAACCGGCCGTCACGGACCATGCAAAGGCACAGAACCTTGCGGTGGTCGCTGAGATGGCTGACGGCACCAACGATGCTTACATCGCTGCGCACATCCGGGGCGTGGTGGCGGCAACGATGGGACAGGTGTCAGCCAGCGCATCTGCAATTACCCGAACCAATGCAGAGCAATGGCAGGATTGGGCGCTGGGCGTTGCGGATAGGGTGGCGCAGACGGCTCCTGCAGTGATGTGAACAGCCAGTCGCGCAACGGGTCACTGCCAACTGGACTACAGTCCGTACTGCGCGATAGGGACATAAGTGCAATGGCAGCAACAAGGATACTGAAATGATGCACTTCGGATACAACGGCGTGATTGGCTTACTGGTGCTGGCCGGAGACATCTGGGCCATCATCCATATTTTTCAGAGTTCCGTATCCAATGAGAAAAAGCTCCTCTGGATTGTGGCGGTTGTGTTGCTACCGGTGTTGGGATTGATTCTCTGGTTCTTCCTTGGGCCACGCAGCGGCAAGTCAGGCTAGCGTCCCCGGTCGGCAAATCCGGCGCCCGAACACTTTCGAGTTGTTTGTTTTCTGGCGCACGAAGGGAGCGTTACATGAAAGACCACTACTCCGCGCTGGGTCTTAGCAGTGCGGCCAGCCTGGCAGATGTCAAGAAGGCATTTCGCAAGCAGGCGGCGGTCCACCATCCGGATCGAAATTCCGCAGCGGACGCGGCGACTCGATTTCGAGCCGTGCAGGAAGCCTATGAGACGCTGTCAGACCACACGAAACGCGAAGCGTACGACAACAACCGCAGGCGCAATCTGCTTGACAGCCCCATTGAAACCGCGCGTGACATATGGTTGAACTACTTCAACAAACTGATTTGAGCCCCACATTCCATGCAGATCTCTCCGTTCTTCCAAAACCTGCGATCCGCCTACGTGGCCGAAATGCAGGATATGAGCTACGACTCGGAGGGATTGTTCATACTGAACCAGCGGCTTGCGCAACGACGCGGGGAAATTGAGTTCCTGGTCCACATGATCGAGATCAGTCCGGAAATGGTATCGGTGGTGTTTCACAAGGCCTTCCGCTTCACCTCGATGGCGGTCATGGACGACCTGCTGACCCAGGACCCGGAAGCATTGCCCAGCTGGGACAGCCTGGCAGACACCATCGACATCACACTGTGGGCCCAAGCATTGGTACAAACACTTCGCAGCCAGCCATCGGGCGACTGGCTCCTGACCGTAGCAGCCGGGCTGGAGTACATGTTGGACAAGCCGGCACATGCACACGGCACGTCGTCAGACGACGACAGTGATGCGCAAGACAAGACCGATGACGCGCGCAGCGACGCCCGTTACCGGTCAACCGATGACGAAGAGGCCGATGCACAGGACCGTGAAGACGCAGGTGCCGACTGGATGGTCGAGCAGGGCTTCGACCGCAAGGACTGACACCGCAACACCCTCTCAGGCCGCCATGAACCAACTTGCATTGATCGCGAAGACCCAAACCCTGATTGCAGCTGGCGACATCAGCGGCGCCGAATTTGCCTTGACCGAACTCGCTGATGCTGAAGGCGACCAAGCCTTGATGGTCATACTGGACCAACTGCCTGCCAAGGACATCCTTGCTGTCATCCGCGAATACGACCAGTCCAAGGAATCCATTGTCAACCTGCTGGTCACCCCGGGCCAGTTCGCCCAGGCCGTCGTGATCGAAAAGCTCTACAAGGATCTGACCCGCACGCACCTGCGGGGCATGGTCAATTCGGTGCTGTTCCGTGAAGGCTCCGATCCGCTCGAATTCCTGGAGGCGATCAGTAATCTGGAAGGCGGCAGCGAGGCCATGGCCGACTATTTCTCGGAAAAATGGGGCCGCATCGAAGCATTTGCCCGCACCGGGACATTCGATGGGGCGGAAGAAGATGGTGACATGTTGTCGGAGTCGGCGCTTCTGGCGTCGGCTTATGCCAGCCCCCGCATGGAACTCGACGAAGTAGCTGACCAGGACTGGATGCAACTCGCTTGGTTGATGCGTTACGAATGCACCGATCTGTTCATGGAAACCGTCATGGTGATGCGCGCCAAGGCCCGCGCACATGACCTGGGGCTGGACCAGGAAGATGACATCGCGGAGGACGACGGCACGGTCGAAACCAGTGAGACCGACCGGGGCCGCGCCACACCGGCGGCGCGAGATGACGACGAAGAGTCGGCCATCTAGAGCCATCGATCAGTTCCGCCGCAGCGCCACCCAGCCATGCCGACGACCGACAGATCCTCTGCGCAAGCAGTCGCACTGTTTGACGAGCGCCCATTTTTTGAAAAAGCGTTGCAATACGGTGTGGAACACGGAATCATCTCCACTGATCGACTCGCCGCGATGTGCGCCGAGGCTCCCAAGGGGATGGTTCAGATTGCCCGCTATTTTGGCAACGAACATCTGCGCCCTGATCTGGAGCGGGCGCGCGACCGCATGGTCAACTTCATCAGCCTGTACCTGGAAGATTCGACGGCGGGTGACTTGCGCGCTGCCGCGCAGGCTTTGCGCGACAACTCCCTGTTGTCGCGCTCCAAGGGTGGAGCGGACATGCTCAAAGCCTTGATCATCATGCCCCAGAGCTCCCATTTGGGGATGCAGGAGCCCGGGGACTTTCAGGATACGCACATTCCTTTGCTGGCCAAATGGTCGCTGCGAAGCTTGCCCGAGTACCGTGCGGAAATGTCGCACCGGGCGCAGGCCACTTTGCTGGTGGACGCCGCGAACTGGATGGCCACCCGGCTGGGCCTGGAAGCCAGTGACCTCGAGGACAGCGGCAAGGATGCAGAAGCCGTGGTCCGCACAGGCCTTCTCGCCCGCCTGGCCAAGCGCACCAGCATGCCCGATTGGGTGGCGTTTGAGAAGCTGATACTGGGATTGCGCGCCAAATACCGTGGTGCTCAGGCGCAAGAACTGATGGCCATCACCTTGGAAATCCCCAAGGGACTGCCAGCGCACCTCACGCGGGTGGTCGAGGCCACAGGCCTTTCCGTTCAGGCTGACCTGCCCCGAATATTGGACACGGCGTTGCCGGTTCGCAAACTGTTTGACCAGACACCCGCATTCATTGGCCGGTATTTCTGGAGCGAAGACCCGCTCAGCGAAGTGGACCATTTTGATCGTCAGACCTCTGCAATCTGGGACAAGGCGACTGGGGGGCATAACGACGACGGTTCGCTTCTGACGCTCTTTTTGCGTCTGGCGACCGCTGACAGGCCCAAAACCCTGTTGACGGAAAGACTCGCGTCAAATCTGATTGGAAAGGTTCGCAAGTCGGGGCTCGACGTCAACCTCCCGCTTCAATTCATTTTGCAGCATGCTCCGATCCAGTCGCGGCAAAGTTATGTCGAATTGTGGAACGCATTCATTGAAGCGGCCGAGCCAGTCTTGCGCAGCGACATGCGCCACGCCCAACAGGATGCGATGGCGCTGTTGCGTCGCGAATGCAACGTCGGGCCAGGGCCTTGACTACCTGCA
>JAYVRP010000372.1:0-6540 GCA_043776215.1 Rhodoferax sp.
CGAGGGCTGTCGCGCGCTGGCCCAGCGCATGGGTGTGCCGTATGTCGATCTGGGCCCGTGTGGTCACAGCTGCGCGCTGGAGGCTGCGCAAAACGTCAACCGGCTGCTCGGCCTGGGCGGGGAGACACCATGAGCGCTGCTCGGCACCGCAGCCCGCAGCGCGAAGGTACGGGGGTGAGCGCAGCACCGGCCGCTGAGCGCTACCTCGTGCCCGCGTTGCAGCGTGGCATGCAATTGCTGGGCGAGTTCTCGCGTGATGAGCGCGAATTGACCGGCGCAGAGCTGTCGCGCCGTCTCGACCTGCCACGGGCCTCGGTGTTTCGCCTGTTGCAGACGCTGGAGCAGATGGGTTTCGTCGAACGCGTGGGCGACAGCGCCAGCTACAGGCTCGGCGCCGCCGTGTTGCGCCTGGGTTTCGAATACCTCGCCTCGATGGAACTCACCGAACACGGGCGCCCGATCATCGACGACCTGTGCGGAGCCACCGGGCTGTCCGCGCACCTGGTGGTGCGGGACGGGCGCGAGGTCGTGTTCGTGGCCAAGTCGGCGGGGCGGTCGTTCATGTTCAATTCGATCCAGGTCGGTGCGCGCCTGCCGGCCCATGCGACCGTGCTGGGCCGCGTGTTGCTTGGTGGCTCGTCCATGGCCGATCTGCAGCGGCTGTACGGTGGCACCCGTTTGCAGTCCTTCACCCCCCAGACCCCGACCACGCTGACGGCCCTCAAGGGCATGGTGGATGCCGACGCCCGGCGCGGCTACGGCGTCAGCCAGGGCGGCTTCGAGACCGGCATCTCCACCGTGGCGGCGCCAGTGTTCGACGATCACCACCGCATCGCCGCGGCCGTCAGTGTCACGGTGCCGGCGCAGCAGGTGGAGCCGCAGGCCCTGGAAGACATTCTGACGCGGGTGCGCGACGCTGCAACCCGCCTCTCGCAACGTATCAGTCACCTGCCACCCCTGGGCAAACGGCCCCAACCCCACGCGGAATTCACATCGGCATGACACACGACTCAGCACGCATCAGCGTCGGCGAACTGGTGGTCCGGTTTCTGGAGCAGTGCGGCACCCGCGCCGCGTTCGGCGTGATCTCGATCCACAACATGCCGATGCTGGATGCTTTTCACAAGCGCCAGCAGATCCGTTTCGTGTCGGCGCGGGGTGAGGCCGGTGCCTGCAACATGGCCGACGCGTATGCCCGGGTCACTGGCACACTCGGCGCCTGTGTCACCAGCACCGGCACCGGTGCCGGCAACGCTGCGGGTGCACTGGTCGAAGCACTCACGGCCGGCACACCGATGCTGCACCTCACCGGGCAGATCGAGGCCGAGTACCTCGACCGCGACCTCGGTTTCATCCACGAGGCGCCGGCCCAGTTGGCGATGCTGCAATCGGTCAGCAAGGCGGCGTTTCGCATCCGCAATCCGCAGACGGCGCTGGCCACGCTGCGCGAGGCAGCCCGGCTGGCCTTTACGCCACCGTGCGGGCCGGTCAGCATCGAGATACCGATCGATGTGCAGGCCAGCCTGCTCGATGTGCCGGACGACCTGGTGCCCTTGAGCGTGGCCCCTGTGCGCGCCACCGATGCACAGGTCGATGCACTCGCCATGCATCTGCGCACTGCCCGCCGCCCGATGCTCTGGCTGGGCGGAGGCGCCCGCGGTGCCACCGCCGCGGTGCAGCGTTTCGTTGCCATGGGCTTTGGCATCGTGACCTCGGTGCAGGGCCGCGGCATCGTTCCCGAAGACCACCCCGCCACGCTGGGCGCGTTCAACCTGCAAAAGCCGGTGGAAGACTTCTACCAGACCTGCGATGCGATGCTGGTCGTGGGTTCGCGCCTACGTTCCAACGAGACGCTGCGTTACAAGCTGCAGTTGCCCCGGGCCTTGTACCGCATCGATGCCAATGCGCTGGCGCACAACCGCGCTTATGCCAGCGACTATTTCGTGCAGGGCGACGCGCAGGAAACTTTGAACGCGTTGGCCAACCGGCTCGAAGGCCGCATGGCCATCGACCCGGCCTTCGCGCAGGACCTGCGCCGGGCGCGTGGACTGGCCGCCGCGCAGGTGGATGCGGCGCTGGGCGCCTACGTGGCGCTCAAGGACGGGCTGCAGGCCCAGGTGCGCAAGCTCTGCTGGTGGGTGCGCGACATCACCTTGTCCAACAGCATGTGGGGCAACCGCTGCCCGGTGCTGGACCATCCGCGCGCCGGTGTGCATGCGCTTGGGGGTGGGATCGGGCAGGGTCTGGCCATGGCCATCGGCACGGCGGTGGCCGACACCACGCACGGCCTGGGCCGCAAGACTGTGGCGCTGGTCGGTGACGGCGGCTTCATGCTCAACGTGGGTGAACTCGCCTGCGCCGCGCAGGAAAAGGCCAACGTGCTGATCCTGCTCATGAACGATTCCTGTTATGGCGTCATCAAGAACATCCAGGACGACATCTACGGCAGCCGGCACTGTTATGTGGATCTGGTCAACCCCGACTTCGCCACTCTCTGCGCCAGTCTCCAGGTGCCCCATTTCCGCCTGGCCGATCCGGCGCAGACGGGCGATACGCTGGCCCGGGCGCTGCAACTCGGCGGGCCGGTCATGGTCGAAGTGGACATGAAAGCCTGGGGGCCGTTCGCGACCAAATTCGCCGGACCGATTCTCAAGAAAGACTAGGAGGCCCACCATGCGCAAGTTGACCTTGGTCGGTTTTGGTGCCATCGGACGCACGCTGTACCAGCGCCTGCAAGGCCACACCCGTGTCATGGTGGATGCCATCGTCGTCTCGCCGCGCAGTGTGGCGGCTGTCCAGGCAGCTGTCGGGCCGGTGGTCCGGGTGGGCAGCGAGGTGCCCAATGACACCTATCTGCTGCTGGAATGTGCCGGCCATGAAGCGCTGGTGACCCACGTCATACCCGCGCTGGAGCGGGGCGTGGAATGCGCCGTATTGTCGGTCGGCGCCTTGTCGGAGCCCGGCTTGCCGGAGCAACTGGCCGACGCGGCGCACCGTGGTGGCGCCCAGTTGCACCTGCTGCCGGGCGCCATCGGTGGCGTGGATGCCATCTCTGCGGCCCGCCTCGCCGGTCTGGAAGCGGTCACTTACACTGGTCGCAAGCCTCCACAAGCGTGGCGCGGTACACCGGCACACGACGTGGTGAACCTGGATGCACTGACCGCGCCCTTCGTCATTCTGGAGGCCAGCGCGCGCGAAGCTGCCCGCCTTTACCCGAAAAATGCCAATGTGGCTGCGACGATTGCCTTGGCCGGTCTGGGGCTCGACGCCACGCGTGTGCGCCTGATCGCCGACCCGAGTGTGACCGACAACATCCACGAGATTGACGTGCGGGGTGCCTTTGGCGAGATGCAGATGACGATGCGCGGCAAGCCCCTCGCCGACAACCCCAAGACCTCGGCGCTGACCGTGCTGTCGGCACTGCGTTTCCTGGAAAACCGCACCGGTGCGGTCACGATCTGAAGGGTTCGAAGCGATGAGCGAAACCCTCCAGACCCTGACGGCCGGCCGTTGGCGCGATGCCAGCGGCCCCGCCTACGACACCGAGTACCCGGCCGACGGCAGCACGGTGGCGACGCTGCATGCGGCCACGACCACCGATGTCGACGAGGCGGTGCAGTTTGCGGAGCGTGCACGCCAGCAAGGCACCTGGGCTGATCTGAAGCGGCACGAACGCGCCACGCTGCTGCACCGCATTGCCGCCGGGATCCGCGAACGCGGCGAGGAACTGGCCCAGCTCCAGCGCCTGGACAACGGCAAACCGATCAACGAAACCCGCGCCCTGGTGGCCAGTGCGGCCGGCACGTTCCAGTTTTTTGCGGCCGCCTGCGAAACCTGGGAAGACCTACTGACCCCCGCCCGTGGCGACTACTTCACGATGAGTGTGCACGAGCCCTTGGGCGTGGTGGGCGCGATCACGCCCTGGAATTCGCCGATCGCCAGCGAGGCGCAAAAGATGGCCCCCGCGCTGGCAGCCGGCTGCGCCATCGTGTTCAAGCCAGCCGAGATCACGCCGCGCATGGCGATCGAACTGGCGCGTATTGCGCAGCAGGCCGGTGTACCCGACGGCATTGTGAGTGTGTTGCCAGGCAAGGGTTCGATCATCGGCGACGCATTGGTGAAACACCCGCTGGTCAAGCGCATCGCATTCACCGGCGGCACGACGGTGGGCATGGGCATCCAGCGCCTGGCCGCCGAGAAATTGATGCCGACCTCGCTCGAACTCGGCGGCAAGTCGCCCACCATTGTGTGTGCCGACGCCGACCTGGACCATGCGGTGGCCGGCGTCTTGTACGGCATCTTCAGTTCCTCGGGCGAGTCCTGTATTGCCGGGTCGCGCGCCTTCGTGCATGCCAGTGTGTACGAGGCGTTCAAGGCGCGGCTGCTGGCCGGTGCCAAGGCGCTGCGCGTGGGCGACCCGGCCAGTGAGCGCACGCAAATGGGCCCACTCGTCAACATGGCACACCGCGCATCGGTGGAGCGCTACGTGCAGCTCGGCATGGATGAAGGCGGTAAGGTGCTGGCCGGCGGCCAACGCCCCACCGGCACCGTGTACGACAAGGGAAGTTACTACCTGCCCACCGTGATCGAAGGCCTGCCCAATAGCGCGCGCATGTGCCAGGAGGAGATTTTCGGCCCGGTACTCGCCCTGCTGCCCTGGAGCGACGAGGCCGACCTGCTGGCCCAATGCAACAACAACGTGTTCGGCTTGGCCTCGGGCATCTGGACGCGCGACTACAAAATGGCCTGGCGCATCGGCCGTGCCTTGCAGACCGGCACGGTGTGGATCAACACCTACAAGGTGTTCTCGGTGAGCACCCCGTTTGGCGGCGTGAAGATGAGCGGAACGGGCCGTGAGAAGGGCCGGCTCGGCATCCTGGAATACACCGCGCAGAAGAGTTTTTACTGGGGCTTGAACGAAGCCCCCATGCCCTGGAGCACGTCATGACGCACGACACCGGCATCGAAGGAATCGATGCCATCACCTACTCCACGCAGCGCTGGGACGACGCGCGCAAGTTCTTCGCCGATTGGGGCCTCATGGCGATCAGCGACACGCCAGCGCTGCAGACGTGGGAGACCCTCAATGGGGCCCAGGTGCAGGTGCGCCGGGCGGACGACCCTGGGCTGCCGCCCGCCATGGAGGCCGGCCCCACATTGCGCGAGGTGGTCTGGGGAGTGCGCCACGCCGATGCGTTGGAGCCCCTGGCCCGGGCGCTCGCCTCGGCCACCGGATTCGAGGACCGGCGCGCGCGGGACGGCACGCTCGTGGCGCTCGACCCGCACGGCCTGCGCGTGGTGTTCCGTGTCAGCACCAAACACATCGTGGATGTGGTGGGCGTGCCGTCGAATCCGTGGGGCGATGTGCGCCGCATCGATACACCGGCACCGGTGTACGAACGTGCCCACCCGGTGGAGATCGGGCATGTGGTGTTCTTCACCGACCGCCTGGACCAGATGGAAGCGTTCTACGCCGGCCTGGGTTTCATCACCTCCGACCGTTACCCGGGGCGCGGCGTCTTCATGCGTTGTGCGGCGCAGGCCGGCCACCACGATCTGTTCCTGTTGAGCCTCCCTGGCAAAGGCCCGGGTGTGAACCATGTCGCGTTCACGGTGCGCGACATCCACGAGGTGTTTGGCGGAGGTCTGCACATGGGCCGTTGTGGCTGGAAAACCCAGCTCGGGCCGGGGCGCCACCCGATTTCGAGCGCGTTTTTCTGGTATTTCGAGAACCCCTGCGGCGGCCTGATCGAATACAACGCCGACGAGGACCACCTGACCGCGCATTGGCAGGAGCGCAGCTTCGAACCTGGCCCCACCCAGTTTGCCGAGTGGGCCATCGACGGCGGCATCGATGGCCATACCCGGCGCCAGCCCAACGTCGCCGCGTCGGGCAAGTTCCTGACGGAAAAAAGGTAGGGCGGCGCTATGGCGGATGCAACGATGCTGCTGACGATTTTCCTGCGCCACGACCAGTCGCACGATCTGGAGGCCGTCCAGGCGCGGCTCAAGGCCCGGGATTGGTGGGAGCGATTTCCGGTCGAGGGCACCCGTGTCGTGTCCTGGACCGTGGCCATGGGGTTTGGTCAGATCGTGACCCTGGAGCTCCCGCCGCATTTGCTGCCCCAGGTCAACGTGGAGCTGGAGCGCTCAGCCTGGGGCGTATTCCGCACCGAGTGTTACCCCAGCTACGACTTCGTGCCGGTGCGTGAGCGTATCCGCGAGCGCGTGCGCAACGGCGGCCAATAACGACGATTTCAGACAAGGAGAAGCCCCATGAAGATGATTCCCGTGATTCCCGAGCGCTACCTCGATCCGCACCAGGCGCGCGGTCGCGCCCCCACCAGTTATGAAGACCTGCTGGGCGACGCGATCGAACGCGCCTTCGCCGGCGGCCACTGGGAGCTCGACGCCCTCGTCGGCGCACTCAACAAGACCGGCCCGCTGGGCCCCAACGGCCAGCCGTGGACGGCCGCGTCCTACCAATCCGTGATCACGACGCTGGGAGCTTGAAATGAGTGCAACGACCTCTGCCGATGT
>JAYVRP010000373.1:0-2031 GCA_043776215.1 Rhodoferax sp.
GCCGCTCAGGCCATGCCAGACCTGGCCCTGGGGGGTGACCACCTCCAGGCCCAGGCATAAATCGCGGGTGTTGCCATAGCGCACCACCTGCGTGCCGCCAGCATTGGTGCCCAGGTTGCCACCGATGGTGCAACTGCCTTCCGCGGCCAGGCTCAAGGGAAACAGAAAACCGGCTTCCACGGCAACGGCTTGCAGGTTGTGCAGCACACAGCCAGTCTCCACCGTGATCGTCTGGTTGGCGCGATCGATGGCCCGCACCGCCTGCATGCGGCGCAGGCTCAGTACCACCTGCCGGCCTGTGGTGTCGGGCGTGGAGCCCACCACCAAGCCGGTGTTGCCGCCCTGCGGGACGATGCTCACACCGGTGCTTGCCTGGTGTTGTGCGCAGCACTGCACGACCCTGGCGACTTCCTCGGTGTTGGCCGGCCGGACCACGGCCAGCGCCCGGCCCTGGCTGCGTTTGCGCCAGTCGTTCTCCCAGGCGCTCAGGTCGGCGTCGGGCATGTTGTGGGTCAGCACATGCGGTTCACCGACGATGCCCCGCAAAGCGTCGAGCAGTGCCAGCGTGGCGCCAGGATTCATGGTGTGGTCAGCGGGGTGGCCGCGCGCAGGCGCAGGCGCACATGCATGGCACAGGCTGCAAACAGGGTCAGGCACAACACCACTTCCATCAGGGCCAGCCAGGCGCCGGGCGGGCGGTCGCCCCAGGCCCGCACCACCCCCTCGATGAAATACAGCCACACCATCAGGCTGACCCAGCGGTAGGTGTACATGCGGTTTTTCAGCAGGCCGGCCAACGGAATACACAAGGGCAGCACTTTGAGGGCCAGCCATGAACCGCCGGGGCGCAGGGGAGCCAGCCAGAGCTCCCAGGCCAGGCCCAGCAGGATCAGGCCCAGCAGGCTGGCAACCGCCAGGGTTCGGGTCTGGCGCACGGCCGTTTCATGTGTTTGCATTGCGGTGGCATCATACCGGCCATGCCATTGCACCTGGATCTCCGCGCCTTTGCCCACGACCTTGCCGCTATTCCGTGGAAGAGCACCGCCCATACGCTGCGTGCGCGCTTCCGCGACGACCGCCTGGGCCTGACCGCCAGCAGCCTCACCTTCACGACCACGATTGCCCTGGTGCCTTTCATCACCGTGGCGCTGGCGGTGTTCTCGGCCTTTCCGATGTTCGGCAAGTTGCAGCTGGTGTTGCAGAAGTGGCTGGTCGAGAGCCTGATCCCCGACAGCATCGCGCGCCAGGTGCTGGGTTACCTGACGCAGTTCGCCGGGCAGGCCAGCCGGCTCGGTACCCTGGGCGTGCTGGTCCTGCTGGTGACGTCGCTGACGCTGATGTCGACCATCGACCGCACGCTCAACAGCATCTGGCGCGTACGTGAACACCGGCCGCTGGCGCAGCGCATGCTGGTGTACTGGTCGGCCATGACGCTCGGCCCCCTGCTGTTGGGCGCCAGCCTGACCATGACCTCGCTCGCGGTGTCCGCGTCCAAGGGGCTTCTGGGGGTGATGCCCGGAAGCGTGGGTTTCCTGCTCGACGTGGTCCAGTACGCGATGCTGGCTGGCGGAGCCGCAGCGCTCTACTACTACGTGCCCAACACCTACGTCAAATGGAGCCATGCCTGGGTCGGCGGCATTTTTGTCTCCACGGCCATGGAGGTGGCGAAGAAGCTGCTCGTGCTGTACCTGGCGAACGTACCCACCTATTCGCTGGTCTACGGCACCTTTGCGACCGTGCCGATCCTGCTGGTCTGGATCTACCTGGCATGGGTCATCGTCTTGCTGGGGGCAGTGGTCACTGCCTACCTGCCCAGCCTGCGCTCAGGCGTGGTGCGCCGGGACCTGGGCGCTGGCTGGCGCTTCCACCTGGCGCTGGAGATCCTGCAAGGGCTGCACCGGGCCCGCAGCACACCCGCCAGGGGTTTGACCGTGACGGAGCTGGCCGTGGCGTCGCAGGTCAGTCACCTGGGCATCGATTCGGCCCTGGAGGCCCTGGAGACGCTGGATTGGGTGGCCCGCATCGACCCGG
>JAYVRP010000374.1:0-6536 GCA_043776215.1 Rhodoferax sp.
GGCCTACGCCAGTTCCACCCACCATGAGAGTGTGCAGGCGTACGTGGCCGACCTGCGCGCGGCAATGGCGTTGGGGTTTACCGCCTACAAGGTCCACCCGTTCTACGACCCGCAGCGCGACATCGCGTTGGCACGGGCCCTGCGCGACGCGGCCGGGCCCTCGGTGCGCCTGATGCTCGATGCGGCGAAACGTTATACACGGCGCGACGCGCATCGGGTCGGCGAGGCGTTGCAGGAACTGGGATACCACTGGTACGAGGAACCACTGCCGCAACACGACTGGGCCGGCTACTGCGGATTGCGCAACACACTGCAGATCCCGGTGATCGGCGGCGAGACATTGCCCGGCCTGCACCCTGCGCTGGAGAACGCGCTGCATGCCCGGGCCTATTCGGCGGTGCTGTGTGACGTGTACTGGAAAGGCGGCATCACCGGCATGCGCAAGACTCTCGCGCTGTGCGAGGCCCATGGTGTGCCGGTGCAATCGCACCACGGTGCCAGCGCGCTGATGAACCTGGCCAACCTGCAGTTGCTGTGTGGTGCGACCGATGTCGAGATGATCGAGGTCCTGGTGCCGCAGGAACCCTATCACTACGGCCTGCGCGACTATCTGCGCGTCGGACCGGATGGCTGCGTGCATTTGCCCGATGCGCCAGGCCTGGGCGGCGAGCCGGACTGGAGCTACATCGAGACCCATCGCACCGGGTGAAAGCCACGCGAGCCAGTTGACAGCCCGGAGGAAATCTAAACCGGGGCGCGCCCAGCCCCCAGCACCTGCTGTGCCGCGGCCGCAGTGGCTGCGTCCCCGCCCCCCGCCACCTGCACCGTGGGATAGGCGAACTTGATGCCGTTGGCGTCGAACGCCGTCTTGATCATCGCGTTGGCCTTGCGCCGGATCACGAACTGCTCGCCCGGGCGCGTCATCATCTTCATGCGGATCTGGATGGCGAAGTCACCGAACTCCTCCACGCCCTGCATCTTCAACGGCTCCAGAACGTGCGGCGCAAATTCCGGGTCTGCCGCCAGTTCCTGGCCGATGGCCTTGATCAGCTTGCGTGCCTTCTCGATGTTGCTGTCGTAGGTGATGCCGATCGTCATCTTGTCGATCACCCAGTCGCGGCTCATGTTCTGTACTGCGCCGAGTTCACCGAAGGGCACGGTATAGACCGGCCCGCGGTGGTGCCGCAATTTCACCGAGCGCAGGCTGAAGGCCTCCACCGTACCCTTGTAGTTGCCGCTCTGGATATATTCGCCGACCCGGAAGGCATCATCGAGCAGGAAGAACACGCCGCTCACGATGTCCTTGACCAGGGTCTGCGCGCCGAAGCCGACCGCGATGCCGACCACGCCCGCGCCGGCTACCATCGGAGCGACATCGACCCCAAGCGCCGACAGAGCCATCAGCACCGTGGTCACCAACAGTGTGACGAACACCACGTTGCGCAGGATCGGCAACACAGTGCGCAGCCGTGTCGCCTGGCCGGCATGGATGCCCGACGTGCCTTCGGTCTGAGCTTCAGCAAGCCGACGCTCGATCATCGCTTTGAAGACAAACCAGATCAGGTCCGCGAACAAGGCGATGATCACCACGCTCAATGCGGCCCGGACGACCCGCACCAGCACCGTCGTGCCGGTGATCAGCTCACCCAGGTCGATGCCCCAGTTGCGCACCAACACCAGCCCGGCCGACACGATCAGCACCAGGCGCAGGCTCCGGACCACCGCAGTGGCGCCAATGTCGGGCACGACCGGCGCACCCGGCGCCGCGTCGGGATCGCGCTGCAATTGGATGGCGACCGCTCCGACCAGCCGGATGGCCCCGAAGCTGCACAGTGCCACGGAGCCCAGCCAGAAGAGCGGATACGCCCCCACCACACGCAATAGCAGCAGCACGACGAACACGACGCTGAGCAGCCAGTTGATGGACGTGTAGCGCTCATCGCGCACACCGGGCCGGCGCCAGACCACCTCCATGAAGAGTGCGAGTTGCCCAAGGTACAGCCCATAAGCGACCAGGCGCGAGACACCGTAGTCCACCTTCTGCGCGATCAACCACTCGACGAATGCGTACAGGAAAGCGGCCCACGCGGCATTGAGCACCAGCCGCCGGTGCCAGAACCACGCAGCTGGCGTGTCCATCGGCATGATGCGAAAACGCGCGGCGCCGGGCGCAAACAATAACCGTCCGATCACCATGGCCATGCGCACCATGACCACAGCCACCAGCAGCCGCAACAGGGCGTCCCGCAGCACCGGTGGCCAGTCGAAAGCGAGGAAGGCGCCGACACTGCCCAGCGCAAACGCGGCCACCCAGCCGGTACCGAAACCAAAACGGGCCGCTGCGGCGCGCAAGCGCGCGCCCGGTGTGTCGAGGCTTGTGGCCATGATCCATTTGCGCACGCCGCCCGACACCAGCCAGAAAAGCCGCTCGGCACCCACACCGAGCGCGGCAAACACGGCCACCAGCAGGAACATGCTGTCCGTGCCCTGCACAGCCATTTCCGTGTGGACACGCCCGGTGGCCTCGCCCAGCGTCTCGCGCACGCGCGGCAAAGCCTGCGCAATTGCGGCCAGATGGGTGCGCATGGCATCGATCTGCCCGGCCAGCACGTGGTCCCCGGTCGCGGCAGAGGCTGCCACTGCCGGGACGGCAGCAACGCCCTGCTGCCCGATCCAGCGTTGCAGTTCGGGGTCGGCCAGCAGCCTGAGCAACTCACGTGCCTTGTCGGGTGGCACGTCAGGTGCCGCCGCTCGCGCGGCAAACGGCAAGACCAACACCAGGGCGATAACAAAGAGTCGCAGTAAACGCATGGAAGGTCCTGGTGGGTTGCAGGGATGAAGTTTGGATTTTAGGGTTGCCACCTCCGCCGCGCGTTCCAGCAGGTATGCTCCCCGGTTCGCCGCCTGCCTTTGGCGTCGGCCCCACCACAGCCCGCGTACCGATCCACCATGCCCTTGTCCGGAAATCTGCGCAGCATCGCGTTCATGTTGTGCACCGTCGCCATGTTTTCCTGCATGGACGCAATGCTCAAGGCACTCTCGGGTGCCTATCCGCCAGCGCAGGTGACCGCCATGCGCGGCTGGGCGTCCATGCCCCTGGTGTGCCTGTACATCGCGTGGCGCGGAGAGTTTCATCTGGTGTTCAGCACGCGCCTGCGCTGGCGCCTGCATGTGCTGCGCAGCGTAGTCGGCCTCATGACCATGGTTCTGTTCGTCACCGGTCTCAACACCATGGGGTTGGCCGAGGCCTATACGCTGACCTTCGTCTCGCCCATGGTGATCACCCTGCTGGCCGCGCCGATGCTGCAGGAGCGTGTGCTGCCACGCCATTGGTTTGCCCTCTTCGCCGGGCTGGTGGGTGTGGTGATCGCGCTGCGCCCGGACCACAGTGGCTTCCTGACGGTGGGCGCACTGGCCGTGCTGGGGGCGGCCGTGACTTATGCCACCGGCAGCGTGCTCGGGCGCATGATCAGCCGTACCGATCCTGCGGTCAGCCTGGTGTTCTGGTCCACGACCAGCCTCGCCGTCGTTGGCAGCCTGCTGAACTGGGGCCATTGGGCTGCCGTGCGGCCAGAGCACTGGCAGGTGCTGCTGGGGATCTCGATCACCGGCTTTCTGGCCCAGGTCACGATCACCGAGGCGTTCCGCCATGGGCAGGCCTCTGCCGTGGCGCCATTCGAATACAGCGCGCTGGCCTGGGCCATTGTGTTGGACTGGCTGTTCTGGCGCAGCGTGCCGGACCTCTACACCCTGGCCGGCGCCAGCATCATCGTTGCCAGCGGCATCTACCTGATACGGCGCGAGGCCCCTGACAAGGTGGTGGTGGTCCTGCCTCCTTGAGGAGTAGCGGCAAAGCTGTTGTGGGGCAGCAGCGTTTGGCCCGGCTCAATGTGGCCGAGCTGTCAAGCTGCGCGCGAAGCGGCATGGAGCCTCCATTTCACGCTACACCAAGCAGCTACGATTCGCCATAATAGGTCCGGTCGCTTACCACACGAAGGATTTTCCATGGATGGCAACCGCAAATTCACCCTTGGCGTCAGCGCTTCGTTGCTCGCGTTCTTCTCCATGGCGACCAAGCTGGCCGTGACAGTAGCCGCCAAGGCGGCGCAGACAGCGGCACTGCAAATGTCGCTCAAGATCGCCACTGCCGGCCCGCAATCGGCCCTGTCGACTTGGCGAAGCGATCTGCGGCTCGGGTCCCGATCAGGAGGTGGGGCCCATCATCTGCCCGCGCTTGGGTGGCTTGTTTTGGCGGCGGCCGTCAGTGGATGTGTCGGTGGCGTGCCGACCCCGGTAGCACCAGCCGATGTCGTCGTGCTCAATGCGAAGGTTGTCACTGTCGATGGCGGGTTCACGATGGCGCAAGCGGTGGCCGTGCGCGATGGCAGGTTCGCAGCCGTTGGGTCGAACGATGCGATCCGCACCCACATCGGCGCTCGAACGCGGGTGATCGACGCCGGCGGACGCACCGTGACGCCCGGTCTCGCCGACGGGCATTTGCACAACGCCGGTGGTGGGCCCGGTATCGATCTGGCCCGCACACGCTCACTCGCCGAACTTCTCGACAAGGTGGCGGAACGCGCACGGTCGTCCAAGCCGGGCGAGCTCGTGGTGAGCAACGCCGACTGGCACGAGGCGCAGCTGAAGGAGCGGGAGCTCCCGTTGCGGCGCGACCTCGATCGGGTTGCGCCCGACAATCCGGTCGTACTGGTACGTGGTGGCCATGAGTACATCCTCAACTCGGCAGCACTTGCGCGGTGGTCGATCACCAAGGACACAGCGGTCCCTGCCGGTGGCGAAATTTCGCGTTATCCGGATGGCGAACTCAACGGCGAATTGGTCGACAACGCCCGCCGCCTGGTCGCGTTTCCACCGGCGGCTCAGCTGCAGGTCGAGGAGCTCGCAGCGCTGTTGCGCCGGTTGCATGCGGTGGGGCTCACCAGCATCCGCGTTCCAGGCAATGCGAACTCGCTCGCCGAATGGCAGCTCTGGCAAGCGCTGAAGGCACGCGGCGATCTCACGATGCGCGTGAGCTACAACTTTCGCATTTACGACTTCACTGATGCCGCGCGCGTACGCGCCACGGCCGAGAGCTGGGGCGTACGGCAGGGCGAAGGTGACGAATGGCTGCGCGTCGATGGTGTGAAGACGCTAGTCGATGGCGGCTTCGAAGGGGGTTGGATGCGCGAGCCGTATGCGGAGCCGTATGGACGGAGCGGCACCTATCGCGGCATCAATGTCGTTGCGCCGGACAAATACCTGCCGGCGATTGCCGAGCTCAACCGCATGGGCTGGCGGGTCACCACGCATGCGGTGGGTGACGCGGCTATCGACATGGTGCTCGACGCCTACGAAGCCGTCGACCGGGAGCGAACAATCACCGGCCGCCACTGGGTGATCGAGCATGCATTCATCACGCGCCCCGACCACTTCCCGCGCATGAAGAAACTCGGCCTCGATCTGTCGGTTCAAAATCATCTTTATCTCGCCGGGCCGAGCCTCGTCAAATACTGGGGGCCGACGCGCGCCGCCCGGGTGACGCCGGTGCGTGACATGCTCGACCAGGGTTTACTCGTGGCCGGTGGCACGGATTCACCCGTCGTGCCGTATCCGCCCTTGTGGGTCTACTATCACTTCGTGACGCGTGGCACGATCTCCGGCGGCGTTCTTGGCCCGGATCAGCGCATTACCCGCCGGGAAGCCCTCGAGTTGCTCACGATCAACAACGCGCGGTTGACCGGGGAGGAGCGCATCAAAGGTTCGATCGAACGCGGAAAGCTTGCTGACCTCGTGATCTTCTCCGCCGATCCGCTGACGGCCCCGGAATACGAGCTGGAAAAAATCGACGTGCTGCTGACGATGGTCGGCGGTCGCGTCGTGTTCCGCAAAGACGGAGTCAACTTATGAGCTTCCGACGATTGGACACAGGCATCCACGCCAGCCGATGGCACGCAGCAGGGCGCATCCGCCTTTGGGGGGGGCCTGTCGCCGCACTGAGACGGCACCGGAGCCTATGGGTCGCGCGCAGCGACCACGGTGAGGGGCTGCCAACGGTTGCTCAGCCTTGCTACCGGTGTCAGCCCGCCGATCTGGGGCCGCTGCCGCCGCGAAGCCCCTGACAGGGTGGTGGTGGTCCTGCCGCCTTGAGGGGTATCGCGCCAACGCGACAATCTCCCGATGGATCCACTGGCTCGCCTGCTCACGTTCGCCCACGCGCACCGCCGCTTGCTGGTGCTGACCGGGGCGGGTTGCAGCACCGAAGCCGGCATTCCTGACTACCGCGACGCCCATGGCGGGTGGAAACGCAGCGCACCGATGCGCTTGCAGCTCTTCGTGGCGGACGCGCTCGCACGAAAGCGGTATTGGGCTCGCAGCATGGTGGGTTGGCGCACCATGTCGCGCGCACAACCCACCACCGCGCACCGAGCATTGGTGCGGCTGCAGGACGCAGGCCGCATCGAATTGCTGGTGACACAAAACGTCGATGGCCTGCACGATGCCGCAGGCAGCCGCGGCGTGGTTGACCTGCACGGTCG
>JAYVRP010000375.1:0-2029 GCA_043776215.1 Rhodoferax sp.
TGGGCACGCTGGCGCACGACACCAGGCCTGCGGTGGCGATGGCGAGCAAGGTGCCTCGGCCCATGGCACTCCAATATTCCAGTTGCATCGAGGTCTCTCCTTTTTGTTGGGGGGTGAGTGGAACACGCGGCTGTGCCTGCGCGCAGTCATGCTAATCAAGCGCATCGGCCGGCGCTACTAGGGTAAGCACAGCAAATTTGCCCCGAATTCACGGATTTTTCCGAGGCCGGAAGCACACCATTTGTCCCGGTGCGCGTGCGCCGGCCCTCAGCTTGGGGCCCCTGTGGCGAGTCCGACGAAGGACGAAGACTGTCCTTGAGAGTCCTCCATCCTGAAACCCCGCATTAGCACCTTGGCGACGGTGGTCACGTGCAATTGCAGTTAACCTTGCCGCCACTTCCACAGCCACACTGCCGCCATGAACCGAGTCCTTGCACACACCGGCGCCCGCTTTCCCATCCTTCAGGCGCCCATGGGGTGGATTGCGCGCACGCAACTGGCGTCCGCCGTATCGCGTGCCGGGGGGCTGGGCATCATCGAGACGTCGTCCGGTGAAACTGCCAATTGCCAGGCCGAGATCACCAGGATGCGCTCACTCGATCTGCCCTTCGGTGTCAACCTTCCGATCCGATTCTTGAGCGACGACGCGATGCTCCGCTTCGTTTGCGCATCTGGCGTCAAGTTCGTCACCACGTCCGCCGGCAGCCCGGCCAAGTTCATCCGGCCACTCAAGGACGCCGGTATCACGGTCTACCACGCGGTTCCCACGGTGGACACGGCGCTCAAGTGCGTCGATGCCGGTATTGACGGCCTGGTCGTCGAGGGCGCCGAAGGCGGTGGCTTCAAGAACCCGGAGGAGGTGTCCACGCTGGTGCTGCTGCAGGCCATCCGCGCACGCGTCGATGTGCCGATGATTGCGGCCGGTGGCATTTGCGACGGTCGCGGCATGGCAGCGGCGTTTGCCTGCGGCGCTGAGGGGATCCAGATGGGCACACGGTTCGTGAGCTGCACCGAGAGCCCGGTACACGCCAACTACAAGAATGCGATCATCGACGCCAAGGAAACCGGCACCTGGGTGCTGAACAAGAAGTCCACTCCCTGCATCCGGGCGCTCAAGTCGGAGCGCACCCGCGCCATCCATGACGCGGGCCTGATGCCGGCCGACACTTTCAAGGGTCTGCAGGCGGTTTACTTCGGCGGCGACATGGAGGCCGCACCTGCGCTGGCGGGCCAGACGGTCGGCTTGATTCAGGAGGTCAAGACCGCGCAGCAGATCGTCGAGGAAACGGTGGCCGAGTTTTTTGCCATCACCACCCGCCTGGGGACGCTGGCGCAGGCGCGCAATTTCGGCTAGTCTTCATTTTCAGCGCCGCGCCGTTGCAACACCCCCCACCACAAACACAACAAGCAAGAGGTCAAAGCATGAAGAATCTGTTTTCGCTTCAAGGGCGCACCGCCCTCATCACCGGCGGTTCACGTGGCATCGGCCGCATGATTGCCGAAGGTTTTCTGGCGCAAGGTGCCAAGGTCTATATTTCGGCGCGCAAGGCTGCGGCCTGCGACCAGGCGGCAGCCGAACTGTCGGCGCTCGGTAGTTGTGTCTCGCTGCCCGCCGACGTATCCACGCCTGACGGTGTCAAGGCGCTTGTTGCCGCCTATGCTGCGCACGAGAGCCAGCTCGACATCCTGGTCAACAACGCCGGCGCCGCCTGGGGCGCGCCGTTTTCCGAGTTTCCCGAGAGCGGCTGGGACAAGGTGGTGGACCTGAACATGAAGGCGCCGTTCTTCCTGACGCAGGCCTTGCATACGTACCTGTGCAAGGCCGGCAAGACCCAGGTCGCCAAGGTCATCCACATTGCGTCAATCGATGGGGTGTCGGTCAACCCACAGGAAACCTACTCGTACGCGGCCAGCAAGGCAGGGCTGATCCACCTGACCCGGCGCATGGCGCTGAGACTGGCCAAGGACAACATCGCTGTGTCGGCCATTGCGCCCGGCGCATTTGCGTCCGACATGAACCGCGATGCGC
>JAYVRP010000376.1:0-2029 GCA_043776215.1 Rhodoferax sp.
TCAGCCGTAGCGCCGTAGCCATTCCTTTTCGAGCGGGTCGACCCAACTGCCATGGGGCTCCGGCAGCGTGGGCATGGTCTGGGCCACCTGCCCGGGCAGCGGGACGGAGGCAAAACGCGCTCGCTCTGCTGGCGGCAACCGATCAATCGCCAGCACGGTCGGGTCACCCCATTGGGTGATGTCCGCCTTGCGTGCCTGGGCTCCCGCCGAGAGCAGGAAGTTCGCCACCACCTGGGCCCCTTCCCGCGCCCGGCTGTTGACCGGTATCGCCACGAAGTGTGTATTGCCGATGGTGCCTGCTGGGAACTGGAAGCTGTAGACCGACTCGGCCAGGCGCTTGGCGGCGATCTCGTTGGCCGCCTCATTCGGGTTGAAGGTCAGGGCCAGCAGCAGTTCTCCATCCGACATCATCTGGCGCACTGCGGCCGAGTTCTGCGGGAACTGCTTGCCAAAGCGCCATAGCAAAGGGTGCAGTGCGTCGAGGTAGCTCCACAAAGGCGCTGTGGCAGGGGCCAGTCCCGCTCGCACAAAGGGCTTGTACAAGGCGCTGCGCTCAGGGCTGAATTCGAGCAGAGCCTGCTTGACAAAGGTCGTGCCATGGAAGTTGGGAGGGCGCGGATAGGTGAGCCGACCTGGATGTGCACGGGCAAAATCCAGCAGGTCCGACATGCTGAGCGGGGGGGTCGGCACCTGCTTGCGATCAGCGAAAAAGGTGAGTTGTGCCATCCCCCACGGGGCTTCCATCCCCTCCACCGGTTCCGAGAAGTCGATACGCGTGGTCGGCTTTCCCGCTACATCCACATACTGGAACGATGGCAGGGCCTCGGCAAACGGGCCGAACAACAGGCCCTCTCGCTTCATGGTCAGGAAGTTCTCGCCGTTGATCCAGACCAGGTCCACGGTGCCGTCCTGTTTGCCAGCCGACTTTTCGGTGCGCACCCGTTTGACGACCTCGGCGGCATCCGAAATCTTGACGTGCTCCAGCTTTACCCCGAACGCCCGTTGCACCTCTGCCCCTACCCACTGCAGGTACGCATTGATACGCTCACTGCCGGCCCAGGCATTGAAGTAGACGGTTTGCCCGCGGGCTTTGGCTTCGATGGCTGACCAGGCACTGTTGCTCTGGGCCAGCAGCGGCAGGCTCATGCTGGCGCCCAGGGCAGCAATGGCCTGGCGACGCGTGATCGTGGTTTGCTGTCGAGGGGTTGTCATGGAAGGTGGTTCCGGAAATATGGGAGGGGTCGAAAGCAGGGGGACGCGGCACGCGGCGTGCCGATGGGTCGGCTTGGCGCGCCCATTCTTACATCAAAGAGTGTGCAAGCAGTGTCGCCCTTGCTGACTGCGGCGCGGAGCATCGTCGGGCGGCCAAGCGCTGCTCAGGCCAGCAAGGCCTGCGCAAATTCCCGCGCGTTGAATGTCTCTAGCTCTTCGAGCTTTTCACCGACACCAATGAAATACACCGGCACCGGCCGCTCGCGTGCAATGGCGGCCAGCACACCTCCCTTGGCTGTCCCGTCGAGTTTGGTGATGATGAGGCCAGTGAGTTGCAGTGCATCATCGAAGGCTTTGACCTGTGACAGCGCGTTTTGGCCGGTGTTGCCGTCGATCACCAGCAGGATCTCGTGCGGCGCGCTGGCATCGGCTTTGCCAATCACGCGCTTGATCTTCTTGAGCTCCTCCATCAGGTGCAACTGCGTGGGCAAGCGGCCGGCCGTATCCACCAGTACCACATCTTTGCCCCGGGCTGCGCCAGCGGTGACCGCGTCGTAACTCACGGCTGCTGGGTCACCCCCTTGCTGGCTGATGATTTCCACGGTGTTGCGGTCGGCCCAGACACCGAGCTGCTCCTTGGCTGCCGCTCGGAAGGTGTCGGCGGCGGCCAGCAGCACAGACGCCCCGCGGTAGGACAAGTGGCGTGTGAGTTTGCCGATCGAGGTGGTCTTGCCAGCGCCATTCACCCCGACGACCATCATCACCGTGGGGTGGTGCTTGCCGATCACGAGGGTCTTTTCCAGGGGCGACAGGAGTT
>JAYVRP010000377.1:0-2027 GCA_043776215.1 Rhodoferax sp.
CACAAAACGCACTTCCTGGTTGCCGTCCTTGTAGGCGTAACGTGCGAACAGCTCCCCACTCTTGACATAGTGGCTGCCCTTGGTGGCCCAGTGAAAGTGTGTGTCCTGCCCGTTGTAGGGCACGGAATAAGCAGCCGAGCCGCCGCGCCGCGCACGGGGGATGAAGTCGCCCTCGTCCCAGTAGCGGCTGAAGAAGGTATGCAGGTGGTAGTAGCAGTTGGCCGATTCGGTGTCCGCCAGCTCCTTGCCGCTGGACTCTGCCAGCGCCTGCACCCAGGCGGCGATCCGCTGCGGCAAGGCAAGGTCCAGATACTGCAGCACCTGTGCGCGCCGGTAATTCAGGATGCGGTAAATACCGAAGTCCAGCTCGGCGAGTTCGATCTTGAGGATGTCGCGCTTGAGCAGGCTCAGGAAGCGATCTTGCGCGGTGGGGGAAGTGGCAGGCAGTGGCATGAGGGGCGCGATTGTCGGTCAGGTCAGGGTCGCCAGATGGCTCTTGGCCGCGCCAGCCAGCTTTTCGTCGAACGTCGCCAGCGGGGCTTTGAGTTCGGCGGCCAGCCAGAGGTAGGAGGCGTCGTACGCGGAGAGCTGGTAACGCAGGGCGAGGGCGATGACTTCTTGTGCCTTGATGGGATGCAGCTTGATATCCAAGGCCAGGAACTGCTCAAGGCCATCTCCGGCGATTTGCGCAAGACCCTGTTTGTGTTTCTTCACGGCCACGTTGGCCATCTCCGCATCGAGCAAGTGGGGCGCATGCAAAGTGCGGTCGGCGATTTTCTGCGCGGCCTGCGCTTGCCAGTGCTCATTGAACACAAAGCCGCTGATTGCGCTGCAGTCCACAACCAAGGGGCGGCGTTGTAAATAGGCTGCCGGGGGCTCCGCAACAAACAGTTCCCGTGGTCGACCGCTCATCGTGAATCCCGATCTTCACGGATGATGTCCACGCCCAGCGGGCCTTCGGTGAAAGGCTCCGGGTATTTGGCTTTCAATTCGGCGGCAATTTGCTCGACCGTTTTCCAGCCCCGGCGGATGATGGGGTGGCCACCCGCGCCGTAGCCGACTATCACGCCCAACCCGTCACGCCCGTTTGACGGCCGGCCAGGCTCCGCGGCAGGCTGCGCAGTTTCCTGCACCGCGCGCTCGATGATGGCCATCAGCTCGCCCTGCAACGAGCGATGGTTGCGCGTGGCGCGCTGGCGCAGAGTTTCTGCCCATTGCTCGGGCACATCCTTGATCGAGATATTAGACATAATGGCTCCAAAATGGATTTTGCATCCATTATAGAGTCTAAATAGAACCTAGTACCCCAGCCGCTTCTCCACCACGTTGTGCAAGGGCTCCCCGCGCAGGAAGCGCTCCAGATTCGTTATGAAGAACCGCATGGCGTCGTCGATCCAGGTCTGCGTGTGGTCGGCGCAGTGCGGGGACAGCAGCAGGTTGTCGAGCGCATACATCGCGTGCCCCGCAGGCAGCGGCTCCTGCGCGAACACGTCGAGCGCGGCACCACGGATCGCCTTGCGCTGCAGTGCCGCAATCAGTGCCAATTCGTCGATGACCGCGCCGCGGCCCACATTGATCAGCACACCAGTAGGCTTCATCGCAGCGATGGCGGCGGCGTTGATCAGGCCCCTGGTGTCGGGCGTCAACGGGGCCGCGGCGACCACATAGTCGGCACGGGCCATCAGCTCCAGCAGACGGTCATTGCCGAGGGCCTCGTCCACCAGCTCGTCGCCGTGCGATTGCTCCGGGCGGCGGCGCAGCGCCAGCACCTGCATGCCCAGGGCCTTGGCCAGCTTTGCGCAAGCCCGACCGATGTCACCGTAACCAACGATACCCATGGTCTTGCCATGTGCCTCCTCGACGTCGAACTGCTCCCAGCGCCCCGCCGCCTGATTGCGCTTCATGCGGTGAAAGTCCTTGGCAAAAAATAGCACCGCTGCGGCCACAAACTCGCCCAGGGAACGGCTGTACACGCCGCTGCTGTTGGTCAACGGCACCGGGCTTTCGACCAGCGCCGGGAACAGCAA
>JAYVRP010000378.1:0-2026 GCA_043776215.1 Rhodoferax sp.
CAGCGCGCCAACTGTGGCTTGGGAATGAGCTTGACGGTGACCTCGGTGATGACGGCCAGCATGCCTTCGGAACCGACGATGAGCGGCAACAGATCGAAACCGGTGGTGTCAAGCGCTGTCGAACCGAACTCGACCAGGTCGCCGTCCATCGTGCAACCGCGCACCTTGAGCACATTGTGCAGGGTCAAGCCGTATTTGAGGCAATGTACGCCGCCGGAGTTTTCGGCCACATTGCCACCGATGGTGCAGGCGATCTGGCTCGACGGGTCGGGAGCGTAATACAAGCCCAGGGGCGCAGCCGCTTCGCTGATGGCCAGATTGCGCACGCCACATTGCACCAACGCCGTGCGGCTGGTGGCATCCAACGCAAGGATTTTGTTGAATTTGGCCAGGCTCAGCGTGACACCCAGCGCATGCGGCATCGCACCGCCGGAGAGCCCGGTGCCGGCGCCGCGCGCCACCACGGGAACCTGCAGGCGGTGACAGGCTTGGAGCACTTCGCGCACTTGTGCCTCGGTTTCCGGCAGTGCCACCACCAATGGGCGCTGGCGGTAGGCCGTCAGCCCGTCGCACTCGTAGGGCGTGGTGTCCTCGCGGTTCCACAGCAGCGCGTGGGCGGGCAGGACTTTTTCCAGGGCGTGCACCACCTCGGCCTGGCGCGCGGTGCGTTGCAACGGGTCGGAATGGGTGGGCGATGCTGGGGCATTCATGGGGCGTGGTGCGGGGCGGGTCGGAACATAGGGGCCACTGTAGGCCATCGGTTGCGGGCGGGATTGACGAATTTTTTAGCTGCGTGTGAAACCTGCCCGTGACGCACAGTGGATAAAAAGAACTTGCAGCTTGGCCACAAATGTGTAATAGTTGATTCAATAAGAGATATATATGTCTCAGTTAATTTGAAACCATGTTTGCCATCCTGATCGTGACCCTGCCGACCCAGCCCAGCGCGGTGCGCCTGCGCATCTGGCGTGCGCTCAAGGCCCTGGGGTGTGTGGCCTTGCGTGATGGCGCCTACCTGCTGCCGCAGGAGCACGCCCACCTGCTGGAAGCGCTCGCGGCCGAAGTGCGTCAGCACGGAGGCACAGCGTCGGTCATGGCCCTGTCGCCTCGGGACGAAAACCAGCGCCTTGACCTGCTGGCGCAATTTGACCGCGGTGCGGTTTACGAAACCTGGCAACAGTCCGGGCGTGTGTTGCTGGCCGAGTTGCCCGACCTGGGCGAAACCGAGGCCCGCCGGCGCGCCCGCAGCGTGGCCGACGCTTTGCTGGCCCTGCAGCGCACCGACTATTACCCCGGGCCTGCCAGCGCGCAAGCACAAGCCGAGCTGGTGCTGCTGCGCCGTGCGCTGGACCTGCAGTTTTCGCGCGGAGAGCCCCAGATGGCGCAGGGCGATGTGAAGGTCCTGCCGCGGGCCGGCTTCGTCGGCAAACGCTGGGCCACCCGCGCGCGGCCCTGGGTGGATCGCCTCGCCAGCGCTTGGCTGATCCGGCGCTTTATCGATCCACAGGCGCGTTTTGTGTGGCTCGGAGATCCCGCGCAAACGCCGCGTGGCGCGATTGGTTTCGATTTCGACGGAGCGCGATTCACCCACGTCGGACAGCGCGTGACCTTCGAAGTACTGTTGGCCAGTTTTGCGCTCGAGCGTGATCCCGCTCTTCAGGCCATTGCCGCATCGGTGCACTACCTGGACGCCGGTGGCATACCGGTCGCGCAAGCCGCAGGTCTCGAAGCCATCCTGGCCGGCTTGCGCGAGGTGCATGCGGACGACGATGCCCTGGTGGCGGCGGCCGGAGCCGTGTTCGACGCCTTGTACGCACTGCCGGGCGCCGGCCCTTCCAACCCAGGAGCGTCCCGATGACCTCTTCCAGCAAACTTCCCTCTGAACGTCCCGGGCCGGTCAGCTTTGCGCAGGCGTTCCACTTCTGGCTGCGCCTGGGTTTCATCAGTTTCGGCGGTCCGGCTGGCCAGATTGCCATCATGCACACCGAGCTGGTGGAGCAAAAGCGATGGATCAGCGAAAAACGCT
>JAYVRP010000379.1:0-6523 GCA_043776215.1 Rhodoferax sp.
TTCATTACACCGTTCGGGCTGAGCCTGTCGAAGCCTGCAGCCCTTCGACAGGCTCAGGACGAACGGTTTGGTGGGTGTCGCGAATTCCGAAAACCTCAAAAATGCAAAAACTGCCATACTGCCTGCCGTTCAAGCTCACAAGAAGACCGTTTTATGTTGAAGTTCACATGTTGCGACGCCGCGTCCGAGTTTTCAGGGCGCGTGCAGGCACAGGTCCTGCAAGGCATCCAGCGCGGGTATGAAAAGGAGTGCCTGCGCGTCGACCCCGATGGCCACCTGGCGCAAACCCCCCACCCGGCAGCGTTGGGCTCCAAGCTCACGCACCCCTGGATCACCACCGATTACTCCGAAGCGCTGCTCGAATTCATCACCCCCCCCTCCAAAGACCCCGCGTTTCCGCTGCAGTTCCTGCGCGACATCCACCGCTTCACCACGCCGCGCCTGGGGCAGGAGACCCTGTGGGCCAGTTCCATGCCCTGCCTGCTGGGGGATGACAGCAACATCCCGCTGGCCGATTACGGCAGCTCCAACAAGGCCAGGTTCAAGTATGTCTACCGCGAAGGCCTGGGCCTGCGGTACGGCCGGCAGATGCAGACCATCGCCGGTGTGCACTACAACTGGTCACTTCCTGATGCGTTCTGGGCCGCACTGCACGGCTGCTGCGACAGCCAGGACAACCTGCAGGATTTCACCAGCACACGTTACTTTGGACTGATCCGCAACTTCCTGCGCTACGGCTGGCTGATCCCTTACCTGTTTGGCGCGTCGCCCGCCATTTGCCAGTCGTTTCTGCAAGGCCGCAAGTCGGACCTGCAGGAACTGGTGCCGGGCACCCTGTACGGCCGTTACGCCACCAGCCTGCGCATGAGTGACCTGGGTTACCAGAACAGCGCGCAGACCAACCTGCATGTGAGTTTCAATTCGTTGCCCGAGTACACCGACGCGCTGGAAGCCGCCATCCGCACGCCCGACCCTTATTACCAGGAGCTCGGCGTGCGTGACGGCGCCCACTGGAAACAGCTCAGCGCCAACCTTCTGCAGATCGAAAACGAGTTCTACGCCGCCATGCGCCCCAAACGCGTCGGCCGCGAGCGCCCGGCCAAGGCGCTGCGCCTGCTAGGCGTGGAATACATCGAAATGCGGCTGTTCGACCTCAACCCGATGGTGGACATCGGCATCACCCCTGAGCAAGGCCTGTTTGCCGACGTGCTGCTCCTGATGTGCCTGTTTCGCGACAGCCCGCCCATCAGCGCACGCGAACAGGGCGAGAACGACGAGAACAAACGCCGCGTCGTGACCCGGGGCCGCCAGCCCGACCTGCACCTCCTCGTGCACAACCACGAACAGCCGATGCAGCCACTGGCGCACGAGTTGTTCGACGACATGGCCCCCTTTGCCGAGATGCTGGACGCTGCGTATGGATGTGACCGTTACGCCAAAGCCATGGCACTGCTGCGCCAGCGCATCGACCGGCCTGAGCTGTGCCCCTCGGCGCAGATCCTCGACATGGCGCGTGAGCACATGGGCTTCTTCAAATACGCCATGGCAGTGTCACAACAACACAAACAGACTTTGCTGGCACAGCCACTCGTGGGTGACATCCTGGAGCGCTTTGAAGTCAGCGCGCGGGACTCGCTGGCGCTGCAAAGCCGGATCGAGGAGACCGATCAGGGGAGTTTCGAGGAGTATGTGGCGGGGTATTACGCGTAGGTGAATAGGCGGCCCCGGGACCTGTGGCCAACGCCAACTTGCGGCTTGCGCGCCGCGCGGCGGCAGTGCATTTTTTCATGCCATGACCCGCCTGTCACCCCAGGCAAAGCCCTGGGTGACCACGAACGTACTTGTCCATAAGCTCTGCTGTAAATCCACTTTTTGGACCGCAACATGCAGGGCAACACACAACAGCTTTCCAACCGGGGCCAAATGCCAGGGCGCCCCGGGCTCTACCTTTCTTTGTCCCACGGGAGGGATTTCCCGCAGCAGGTGATGCTGAGGGAAGGATTCGCAGGCTCGAAGATCGGACCGTTGCTGTGAGTCAAAGTCCGCTATATACAGGCACTGAGCTTGCGTTTTGCCAGCAGGCGGGACGCAGCAAAGTTTTTTGGCAACGCCACCTCAGCGACCCAGTACCTGCACGTGATCGAAGACACGGTCGTATACGGCGAAAAATGCTACGGGCAGTGGGATGTTTGCTGGATTGCTGCGGAGTTCTGCGTTACAAAGCAGTCCAAAAAGAGGCGAACGTCGCCAGTGCCGAACTCGTGCGGCAGAAATCACATCGAGCGTTGATGCGTGGCGGGCGAATTCCGGAGCAACTGTTCGGGTCGGATAATGACGACAGCGAAGCCTTCCCATACTTTGCGTGGTGCAGGTTGAACAGTCGGTTGGGATGGCGACAAAGCTATGACGGATGCAAGAAAGACGATCAATATGGCAACCCAAGACAATGACCCCATACGTGACAACATTGCGGTAGCCCGGCTCGATTTTGACCCGCACAACCCCCGTTTTGCGCCAGAGATTGCCGGAGGGCCTGAAGGTGAATTGATTGAGCGATTTATTCGCGACGAGCGCTTGTTGGAGGTACTGAACTCCATTGCAGACCAGGGATACTTCTCGGGCGAGCCACTGCTGGTGGTTGGTGTGCCAGACACAGACCGATACCATGTGATCGAGGGAAATCGCCGATTGGCTGCGCTGAAGCTGCTCAACGGCTTGATCGAAGTACCGCAAGGCAGAACTTCGATTGAAGAAGCCTGTGCACAAGCCAAAAACAAGCCGTCGGCGGCGCCATGTCTCATTTTCTCCAGCGATGAGCAGATACTGCGCTATCTTGGCTTCAGGCACATTACGGGCATCAAGAGTTGGAGTAGCCTGCAAAAGGCACGCTATATCAAAAAGCTGCGCGACCGGTTCTACATCGGCATGGAATCTCGGCAACAGATGCTGGCTTTGGCCCGCGAAATTGGAAGCCGTTCAGACTACGTGGCGCAAATGCTCACAGCGCTCAACCTATATGACCGCGCAGAGGCGGCCAACTTTTATGAGGTGCCTGGGCTCAACCCGCAGGAAATCGAGTTTTCGGTATTGAGCACGGCTATCAGCTACGGCAATATTGCGGATTATGTTGGCTTGGATGGCAGGCAGGACATGGCAGGGGACAAAGTGAGCGACGAAGCCCTCAAAAACCTGTTGAGCTGGATGTTTGTGGCGCGCGGCAACCAGAAGCCGGTGCTGGGAGACTCCCGCAACCTCAAACAGCTGGCGGCAGTGGTTGAATCAAAGGCCGCTAGGGCGGTGCTGGTGAAAGACGGTAATCTGGAAGCCGCCTACCAGCTTAGCCGTGGCCCCGGGCAGGCACTGAGCCTGACACTCAAGACAATTGAGCGCAAGCTGCAAGAAGCATGGAGTTGGATGCCACAGGTTGAAGCGCCTGCGACCGGTGACGAAGACACGGCAGACACCATTCGGAAGCGCGCCGCCGAGTTGCGAGACGCGATCAAGGCCAAGCGGAGCACAGACGATGAGTGAGCCCGAGGCCATACTGATCAATGTTACCAGCGCACCCACAGCCCCAAAGTATGCACGGTATCGGTGGTGTGACTACATTGAGATGCGATGCTTGACCCATGTTGACCGGCGCTTTTCAAGAGACAATTTTGCAGAGTCAGTGGGAGAGGCGCACGAGACACCGACCGAATACGATGACGAACCGTCGGAGGTGGTTGAAGTAGATGCAGACCTCGATGATACGAGCACCTGCACGGACCTGGAAGAGGGTCTGGCGGCCAATTGCTTCAACCAACTGCGCTGGCGAGCTCGCACGTTTGGCGAGGATTGGCCTTTCACAATCGACGCCCATGCGCAAGAGATTGGCCTCAAGTCAGAACTTAACATGCAGCACTATTTGTACCTGCAGTTGCTTCTGTCTTCGTTGCTTAAATACTGCCCCAAGACCCGACGCAAGACCTATACGGGATCATTCGAGGCATTGTCACTGCAGGTTTTCAAGACGCTCATGCCGGCGGGCTCCGAGGTGCATGCGTTTGGTGCGGGACATAGCACGCGATACACGGGCCATCTGTTCAATCGTTTGCAGAAGTTAGCGGCTGATTTGCGGGGCAATTTGCGGCTTACGGCGCACGACTTCCCGAAGAATGATGCAGGCGACGGTGGCCTGGATCTGGTCGCCTGGCACGCCATGCACGATGGCCGTGGGCACATACCCATTGCTCTAGCGCAGTGCGGCTGCACTGCAGATGGGTGGCCCAACAAAATGCTGGAGGCGTCGCCGGCAAAGCTTGGTAAAAAACTCATCACTGACCACGATTGGGCAACCTACTACTTCATGCCACTGGAATTGACGGACGAGCGCGACGGCAAAATGCATTGGCAAGAGTGGCGCGACGTGAATGGCGCCATCGTCATTGATAGGCTGCGCTTTGTGCGGCTGGCTAGTACCATTACCCTGATGCAACAAGGTGATATGACGATTGCTGCAGTTGACGAGGCACTTTGCCTACGGATAACTTGATCTGTTAGCCCCACACTGCCGGTAGCGCCCTGACCACCGCCTCAAACAATGGCGGAGGCACAGCATTGCCGACCACTTTGTAGCGCATGTCTAGGCTGCCTGCATGCGTGTCAGGGAATACAAAATCGTCGGCAAACCCCTGCAGGCGGGCCGCCTCGCGGTAGCTGAAGCGCCGGGCACGTGCGTCGTTCTCAAACACCCACACGTTGTGCTCCAGCTTCTTAAGCGCGGGGCTGGTCGGGTGCAGAGGCATGTGGCGCGGGTTAGCCACAATGGTCTTGGATGCTTGGTGCCAGCCCTGCCGACGGTTGCGACTCAAGTAGTACCAGTGGAACTCACGCTTATAAAACTCGCCATCAGGCCACTCGGGTAAATCACCGATGGCCTGGATGATCGTCTTGCCCGGTATAGGCCGCCCCACGCCGTGGGTAGGCTCAGGGAACTGGTATTCCGCACCCAGATCGTCGCGCACGCCCACAATGAAAATACGCTTGCGCTCTTGCGCTACGCCGTAGTCCACCGCATTGAGCACCTGAGCCTTGACTTTGTAGCCCGCCTCGGCAAACACCTTGAACTGATTTTGCAGCAGGTGGGCAAAGTTTTTGCGCACCATCCCGGAGACATTTTCCACCACGAACGCTTTGGGATGAATGACATTAAGTGCCCGTGCGAACTCTAGATACAGCGTGTTGATCTTGGCCGACGGTTGGCGCACACCTCCCTGGCTAAAGCCTTGACACGGATAGCAACCAACCAGCAATTCGGCCCGCGGGAATGTCTTGACCTTAGCGACGTTGCCCAGCACGTAGTCGGTGGCGGCGTGGTTAGCCAGGTACACATCACGGGCATAGGGCAACTTGTCATTGGCCATGACTACGTCAAATCCTGCCTCGATGATACCGGCATCGCTTCCGCCGCAGCCCGAAAAAAGCGAGACCGCTCTCATGCCGGTGCTCCTGCACGATACAACTTGTCTACCGCCTCAATCTTTGCCATGGAACCCTCTTATATTTGTATTTTATCGACGCCCACCTTCACCTTGCCGCTTGCTTGTTTGCAAGCGCTGGCTTTGATTGTTTTGATTGTGGTCCACTGGACGGGTGCGGCCTCTGGATCGCCCGTCCGACCGCCTTAAACGATTCAGACCGAGTCCGGCATTCCTGGAACGTCAAGCGCGCCGGTTTGGATTGATACGCTGAGCTGCGCACATTTCAACGGGTGACTTTCGCCGAACGACGGCCAGCAGTCACCGCGCACCAGGCAGAAGACCGGGCCGCCCCTGCGGCATTCACTCCGATCCCTGCCGAGCGGCTGGTGGAACTGGACGAGGTCCAGCACGCGGCGGACCCACTTTCCACCCTGAGCGAGGTCGTCCACCAGCGTCACCGAGCTGAGACGCCCGGTGCACAGTATCCGTTGCCCGCGATGGTCACCCAACCTCACCAATTTTGGCCACATAAAAAGTCCCGCACCCTTAGCGCGGCGCATTGATCATCTGAAGGACCTCGTTTCGCAACCGCAGAGAGTGCTGGGCCAAACGTTACCGTCACCCCAGCCGCACAATGGGGAAACTGCATTGAACGCATTGAAACCACGCCTAAAAACGACCCTGTCTAAGCAATTTGCGGCCAGGAAGATTCACATGTGGTCGTGGGTGCAAGTTGGTAGGGCTAGATCACCGAAAACCTGCTGTAGACGCCGAAATTGACCTGGTGCTGGAGCTCCCCGGCAACATCGCCCACAGCGGCACCGCCTCCACGCCTTCGCCCACCGGGTAACGATGCGGCCCGGGGTACACGACGTACAGGGCGTCAAGTTGCAACTCGTCCATGGCAATGCGCATGCTAGGCGTGACTTTGGGCGCGTCGGCGCGCTTGAACTCGACACCAATACGCTGGCTGCCCTTGAGCATGAGCAGGTCCAGCTCGGCACCCTGGTGGGTAGCCCAAAAGAACGCCTCGTCGGGCCGGGCCAAACGCAGCACCTGCT
>JAYVRP010000380.1:0-6509 GCA_043776215.1 Rhodoferax sp.
GATCTCGCTCAGGCGCCGCGTGTGCGCGCCCTGGCGCCCGCGCGGAATCGACGCCATCAGGCCGCGCGTGTAGGGGTGCACCGGCTTGTCGAACAGCGCGTCGACCGTGGCCTCCTCGACCTTGCGCCCGGCGTACATCACGACCACGCGATGCGCGGTCTCGGCGATCACACCCAGGTCGTGGGTGATGAGCATGATGGCGGCGCCGACGCGCCCGTTAAGCTCCATCATCAGTTTGAGGATCTGCGCCTGGATGGTCACGTCGAGCGCCGTGGTGGGCTCGTCGGCGATCAGCAGCTTGGGGTTGCACGACAACGCCATGGCAATCATCACACGCTGGCGCATGCCGCCGGAGAACTGGTGCGGGTAGTCGTTCACGCGGCGCGGGGCGTCGGGGATCTTCACCAGACCCAGCATCTCGACGGCACGTGCGGTGGCGGCTGCCTTGGACAGCCCCTGGTGAATGCGCACGGCCTCGGCAATCTGTGCGCCCACCGTGTGCACCGGGTTGAGCGAGGTCATGGGCTCCTGGAACACCATCGCTATCTGGTTGCCGCGGATTTTGCGCATCTGTGCATCGCTGAGCGTGGCCAGATCCTGGCCCTCGAAGTGCACGGACCCTTCGACAATGCGCCCGGACTGGGGCGGGATCAGCCGCATCACCGACAGCGCGGTGACCGACTTGCCGCAACCGCTCTCGCCCACGATGCCCAGCACCTCGCCGGCCTGCACCGTCAGCGACAGGCCCTCGATGGCGCGCACCACGCCGTCGCGCGTGAAGAAGCGCGTGTGCAGGTTGTCGATGGCGAGGATGGGGTCCATGGCTTACATGCGCCGTGAAATACGCGGGTCGAGCCGGTCGCGCAGGCCGTCGCCGAGCAGATTGACCGCGAGCACCACCAGGGCCAGGCAGGCACCGGGGGCGAATATCGTCCAGGGTGCGATCTGCAGGTACAGCCGGCTCGACGCGATCATGTTGCCCCAGGTGGGAATCTCGGGCGGCGTACCCGCGCCGAGGAAACTCAGGCCGGCTTCGGTCAGGATGGCCGAGGCACAGATAAAAGTTCCTTGGACAATCAGAGGCGCGATAGTGCTTGGCAGGATGTGGCGGCGCAACAACTTGCCAATGCGTGTGCCATTGGAACGCGCCGCCTCAACAAATGGCAGGTCGCGTACCGACAAGACCACCGAGCGCACTAGCCGCGTGACGCGCGGAATCTCGGGAATGGCGATGGCGATGATGACGACCTTGACGCTGGCCCCGAGCAAGGCGACCAACGCAATTGCTAACAGGATAGCGGGAATCGCCATGATGCCATCCATGATGCGCATGACCACGGCATCGACCCGATGGAAGTATCCCGCCAGCAGACCAATCACCAACCCGCTGACAACGGAAATGATCGCGACGGTCAAGCCGACCAGTAGCGAGATGCGAGCGCCGTACACCGTGCGCGCATACACGTCGCGGCCGAGGCTATCAGTGCCGAGCCAGAACTCCGCTGACGGCGCCTTGAGCCGGTTGATGGGTTCGAAGGTGATCGGATCCCTTGCGATGTAGGGCGCGAGGAATGCGGCCAGCGTGATCAACAGGAGGAGGACCGCTCCGACTACGATCGTCGGGTGGCGCCGGATGAACTCCGTCGCGACTTTGGTCATGCTGGTGTGGGACATCAGCTATAGCGGATCCGCGGGTCTAGCAGGCCGTAGGAAAGATCGACCAGCAGGTTGATCAACACATAGACGCCGGCAAAAATCACCATGGCGCCCTGGATGATTGGATAGTCACGCCGCGCGATGGCATCCACGACCAGGCGGCCGATGCCGGGGATGTTGAACACAGTCTCGGTAATGACCACACCGGATATCAATAGCGCGATGCCGATGCCAATGACGGTGACGATGGGTACAGCGGCATTCTTCAAGGCATGGCCCAACAACATCGGGACCGTGGCCACGCCTTTGGCGCTGGCGGTCCGGATGTAGTCTTCCGCCAGCACGTCGAGCATGCTGGCGCGTGTGATGCGGGCGATTAGCGCGACGTAGGCAAGGCCCAATGCGATCGACGGCAGAATCAGGTGACGCAGCCACGGCCAGAAACCCTCAGACATCTCCTTATAGCCCTGCACTGGCAGCCAACGCCACTGGAGGGCAACAAAGTAGACGAGGATGTAGCCGACAACGAATACCGGCAAGGAAAAGCCGGTGACAGCCAGTCCCATCACTGCGCGGTCCAGCATCGAGCCGGCCCTCCATGCCGCCAACACGCCCAGCGTAACTGCAATGACAACAGCCACCAGCATCGTCGTTGCAGCCAGTGAGAACGTCGCGCCGGCGCGTTGCCCCATCAATTTGGTCACCGGGATCTGCGAGAACATCGATACGCCCAGATCTCCCTGCACCGTGGCCCAGCCCCAGGACGCGAACTGTTCCAGCAACGGCCGATCCAGGCCCAGATTCGTGCGGATCTTCGCGATGTTCTCCGGGGTGGCCGTGTCCCCGGCCATGATGGCTGCCGGGTCACCCGGCGCCAGATGCAGCAGCGAGAAAACGAAGATGCCGACGATCAGCATCACCGGAATCACGCCGAGCAAGCGGCGAATGACATAGGAAAGCATTTGCTATCTAGTCACAGCCCCTCAGGCGTAGCGCTCCACGTTCCACCATGGAATGATCTCGGGCACCTGGATCAGGCCGCGCAGCCGGTCTGCGCGGTAGGCGACGGGCCCGACCCATTGGCCGGTCTTGATGTCGTGCAAATAGTCCATCATGTTGCGGTTCATGCGTTGTGCAATGGCGCGACGTGCAGCCGGGGTCGGGGCTGCCGACCATTCTGTGCGCAACTGTTCGGTCAGGGCGTTTTCCGGCCAACCGAACCAAGCCTTTTTTCCGGTTGCCGCATGGGCCGACAGTGCGATCGGGTTGGCCGTGGCATTGCCGCCGCCCCAGGTGAAAAACACGTTCCATCCACCCTGTTCCGGTGGATTCTGGTTGGATCTGCGTGTCACGACACCGCCCCAGTCACTGGACGCGAGTTGGACATTGAAGCCGACCTGGCGCAAGTTCTGGGCGATCACCAGGATCGTCTGGTTCATGACATGGATGTTCGTGGCGTGCAATATCGTGATCGGTTTGCCGTCGTAGCCGGACTGCTTGAGCAATTCGCGCGCCTTGGCCTGACGTTCCGCCATCGGTGCCCTGAGCATCAACGCTTCGGCCCCATCGTCGACGCCCATCGGCGAACCGCACGTGAAATGCGACCCGCAAACCTCGTAGTAGGCAGGATTGCCGACCGCGGCGCGCTGGATGTCTTCCTGGTTGACGGCAAGCTGGGCTGCCCGGCGCGCGGCCAGGTTGTTGAATGGCGGGTGCAGATGATTGAGTCTGCAATAGCCGACATTTCCGAATTTGTTGAACACCTCGACCTTGACCCCTGGAGCCGAAGCCAGTGCGGGCAGGATCTCGATCGGCGGGACCTCGAAGAAATCCACTTCACCGGTCTGCAGGGCAGATGCAGCCGTTTGTGCATCGGGCATGATGTCCCAGATGACACGGTCCAGCAACACGCGTTTGCCGCCTGCGATGCCGGACGCTGGTTCACTGCGCGGAACGTAGTCGGGATTGCGGTCGTACACCACGCGAACGCCGTCCCGGTATTCCGCCTCGACGAACTTGAACGGGCCCGAACCAATGTGTTTGGTGATCTGCGTATTCGGGTCGGTGGCAGCGATTTCCGCCTTCATCATGAAGCAGACGGGCGTGCTGGTCTTGGCCAGCGCGTCAATCAACATGCCGTAGGGCTCCTTGAGCACGATCCGGAATGTTTTTTCATCAACCACTGGCGTGTCGGCCACACGCTCGAACAAATGCGACCCGGCACCATCCTTGACCTGCCAGCGCCGCAGTGAGGCTACGCAGTCGCGGGCCGTCACTGCGGTGCCATCATGCCACTTCAGGCCCGGGCGCAGTTCGAAGGTGTAAGTCTTGCGGTCAGCCGAGATGTCAGTCTTGCCCACCATCTGCGGCTGGGGATTGAAGTTGGCATCGATTCCGAACAGGGTGTCGTACATCATCGCGCCGTGGTAGGCCGCCATGTTCTGCGTCGTCCAGATCGGGTCGAGGACGTTGAGGTTCCCATGCGGGACCATGCGCGCCTGGCGCGGGGGCCGGGCCTGCGCGCGTGCCACGTGGGGCGCCCCCACGCTAACCAAAGCCGCTGCGGCCATGCCCGCGGCCAGAACAGTACGCCGTGAACTTGTCATGAAAGCATCTCCTGTGGGTCGGCCGTGGTGTGCGGTCAGTGATGGCCGCTCGGCCGTTGTTTCGGGTCCAAATTTATTTAAGCACAAACAGGGGGGGTGGGCAAGCACGCGGCGCAATATCATCCGCGCAAGCACGCGGCAAGCTGTTGACTCACCGTTTCCGCCTCGCCCGCATGCAGGTTGCAGGGATCCAGGTCGAAGTACCCCAGGTCGCTCTGGTAGTCGCGCACCATGACGGGTGGATCGCCCCCGGCCAATGCATCGGCCAGACTGCGCGCAGTCCATTGGCTGGTTGGCAATAGCTTGACACGCAACCGCTGCAAGGGGTTGCCCGTGGGATCTGCGATGCGGCTGCATTCCAGCTCCGTGAACTGCTGCAGCGCCTTTTGCCAAAGCACCAGCACGGCATCCTCGCGTGCCCGGATACCGGCATGGTCGCGGTGTGCCCAGGCCTGCAGTGCGGCCATCACACCGGCGACACTTTCCTTGCCGACCTTCATGCCGCGGCCGATGCCCAGGTTCTGCAGGCGCACGGCGTGTACCAGCGCTGCGCCGCCCGCCACAATGCCCGTGGTCGGGCCACCCAGGAACTTGTGGCCGCTGTAGACCACGAGGTCCGCCCCACGGGCCAGGAAACCGCGCAGGTCGTATTCGGAGGCTGCGTCCACGATCACCGGAATGCCTTTCGCGTGGCAAATGCGGCACACGACGTCGAGCCCCAACATGGCGTGTTGCAGCGTCATGTGTGAGACCACGAACACTGCGCAGGCCGTTTGGCCGTTGATGGCTTCTTCGAGCTGGTAGGTGCGCGAACCACTGACGGTACCGACCGTGACAACACGAGCGCCGGTCATGCTGATGGTCTGCTGCAAAGAGGCGCCGTAACCCACCAGGTGACCAAGCTGAACCAGCACTTCGTGCGGGAGCCCGGTGGTGTCAGGCAGGCGTTCAATGGCCAACCTGCGCTCACCAGTGAGCGTGGCGGCGACGGCCAACGTGATGGCGCCGGCGCAGCTGGCAGTGATGAAGCCAGCCTCGGCGCCGGTAGCCTGCGCCACCACCGCGCTGGCGGCGTCGTGCAAGGCTTCCATCTCCACGAATTCCCCAGCGATGAGCGCCATCGCCGCCACCGCCTGCGGCACCATGATCGACGCGCCCAGCACGGTCATCGTGCCAGACACATTGATGATCTGGCGCAGGCCGAGCTCGGCCCGGATGTCGCGTTGCGGCGCAGCGGCGAGTGCGGCAAGTGTGTCGGGGTACATGAGAAATCAACGTCAGATGCTGTTCGGATTTGATAATGCCTTCGACAAGCTTCCTTCGACAAGCTCAGGACAGGCGGCTTCGACAAGCTTCCTTCGACAAGCTCAGGACGGGCGGCTTCGACAAGCTCAGCCCGAACGGTTTACTTTGGTAAACGGCTAAGCGCGAGCGGCGGTTTTTTCATCTAGCCGTCCACCTGCAGGATGGCCTCAATCTCCCCCGTCATGTTGCCGGGCAGCGAGCCCATGCCCACGGCGGAGCGGGCGTGTTTGCCAGCGTCACCGAAGACGTTGACGAACAGGTCCGAGCAGCCATTGATCACCTTGGGGTGGTCACCAAAGGTGGGCGCGCCGTTCACCATTCCGAGCAGCTTGACCACCCGGCGCACGCGCCCGAGGTCACCCAGGGCCATATGGGCCACGGCCAGCAGGTTCAGGCCGGTCTGCCGTGCGTGCGCATAGGCATCTTCCACGCTCACCTCGGCACCGACCTTGCCGGTCGGTACGACGCCATCAGGGCGCTTCGGCCCCTGGCCGGACAGGTACAGGAAGCCGTTGGCAAGCACAAATGGAACGTAGTTGGCGACCGGTACCGCAGGCGTCGGCAAGTCCAGGCCAAGGCCCTTCAGGCGTTCATAGGGGGTCATCGCGTTTCTCCTTGTGAAACAAAAAAGCGGGGAAAGTGTCGGAGGTTTCAATAGGCCAGCAACACCGGCTGAACCGTGTCGTCCAACGGCCAGATCGGGCGCTGCACCCGGCTGTAGGGCACCTGGCGGTGGTCACGCGGAATCGGGCCGCCCGAATCGCAGTACAGCACCTTCTTTGCCAGCGGTGCAAATGCCGCGTGGAAGTGGTTGGTCGACTTCACGACCACGATGCGCTTGTCCGCCAGTGTCACCCCCATGCCGGTGAACAGGTCGGCCCCCATGGCCTGGGTGCGTTTGGTGATCAGCACGACCTGGATGCCACCGAGGTCGATGGCCGC
>JAYVRP010000381.1:0-2020 GCA_043776215.1 Rhodoferax sp.
AAGGACGTAGAGTTGCCAGACGCAGCGCAGGACGTGTCGTTCATGCACACTGCGGGACGCGACGGATTCTGGCGGCGGCGCTCGGTCCGCATCTTGATGGTCTTGCTCGCACTGGCGCTGGCTGCAGCCCTGGCAAGCCAGGTGCTGATGCACGAGCGCAACCGCGTCGTTCAGCTGGAACCTGCCATGCGCCCGGTCATGGTCGCCATGTGTACCGTAGCCCGCTGTGAAGTTGGAAATCTGAAACAAATCGAATCCATCGTCATCGACAGCTCCTCGTTCGGTCGTTTGCGGGGCGACAACTACAGGCTCGGTTTTTCGCTGCGCAACACGGCGGCCAACGACATCGCCATGCCGGCCATCGAGTTGTCCTTGACCGATGCACAGGACCAGGCCGTGATCCGACGGGTCATCCTTCCTGCCGAATTCGGTGCACCGGCCATACCACTTGCGGCCGGCGCGGATTGGGGCGGGGCATTTGCATTGAGCGTGAAGCCGGCGGCCAACTCTGATCGTATTGCTGGTTACAGGCTGCTCGCTTTTTACCCCTGATTCAATCAACCAAAATTACCCATGGCATCCATTATTTGCGGCTCGCTGGCATTTGACACGATCATGAACTTCGAGGGTCGCTTTGCAGAGCAAATCCTGCCCGACCAACTGCACATTCTGAACGTGTCGTTTCTGGTGCCGTCACTGCGGCGGGATTTCGGCGGTTGTTCCGGCAACATCGCCTACAGCCTGAAGCTGCTGGGTGGAACTCCTTTGCCGATGGCCACCATCGGGCAAGATGGCGGGGTCTACCTGGATCGGCTGAATCAGCAAGGCATCAGCAGTGAGTTCGTGCGCACCATCGATGACGCCTACACGGCGCAGGCGATGATCATCACCGACATCGACAACAACCAGATCAATGGATTTCATCCCGGCGCAATGGAGCAAGCCTGGCAAAACCGCATCGCGGCGCGCAGCGACATCAAGTTGGGGATCATTGCGCCGGATGGCCGCGATGCGATGGTCCAGCATGCCGAGCAGTTCAACGCTGCAGGTATTCCCTTTGTCTTTGACCCGGGCCAGCAGTTGCCCCGCTTCGACGGCGCTGAATTGCGCCATTTTGTCGAGCAGGCGAGTTGGGTAGCCGTCAACGACTACGAAGGCAAAATGCTCAGCGACCGCACCGGATGGGACACTGCGGAGATATCCCGCCACGTACGCGGCCTCATCGTGACTATTGGTGCAGACGGCAGTGAAGTCTGGATTGACGGACGCAAGACCCATGTGCCCGCAGTACCTGCCCGGGCAGTTGTCGACCCGACGGGTTGCGGTGATGCGTACCGTGGTGCACTGCTTTTCGGCCTTGAGCAAGGATGGTCGCTGGAGCGGTGTGCGGCCCTTGGCAACCACCTGGGATCGGTGAAGATCGCGCAGCGTGGGCCACAGAACTACAGCTTTGCAATGGAGGACACCGCGCTGCGGTCATAAAAAAAGCCCGATGCCTTTCGACACCGGGCTTGACTCACAAACCGCTGTAACCGTTCAGGGCTTGCTGGCAGTTGGAAACGGCCAGGCCGCCTGCGGGTTCAGAGTGGTCTGAGCTGCAGGGGCTGCGGGTGCAGCGGGGGCAGGCGCTGCAGGGGCAGCGGGTGCTTTCGCGGCTTTCTTCGCAGCCGGCTTCTTGGCTGCTTTCTTGGCTGCGGGCTTCTTGGCTGCGGGCTTCTTGGCTGCAGCGGCCTTCTTGGCTGGAGCAGCCTTTTTGGCCGGAGCGGCTTTCTTGGCCGGCGCTGCCTTTTTAGCGGCTACCTTCTTCGCTGGCGCTGCCTTCTTCGCTGCTGCCTTTTTAGCAGGTGCAGCCTTCTTGGCCGGTGCGGCCTTCTTGGCGGGAGCCGCCGCCTTTTTCGCTGGTGCAGCTTTCTTTGCTGGTACAGCCTTCTTCGCTGGTGCGGCCTTTTTTGCGGCCGGTTTTTTTGCAGTTGCCATCATTTTCTCCTTGATCAAGTAACAAAGAGCACTTCATGCGCGT
>JAYVRP010000382.1:0-2019 GCA_043776215.1 Rhodoferax sp.
TGTGGCAGCCGCGCAAGCGGCACAACTGGCCGTCGTGCCGATCCCCGGCCCCAGCAGCGTGACCGCCGTGCTCAGCGTCGCGGGTGCCGACGTGGGCAAGCACCAGGAGAACGGATTTGTCTTCGCCGGATTTCTGCCCAGCAAGGCGCTTGAGCGTTTCGCAGCTGTGGCGGCGCTGGAAACTGAAGCACGCATGGTGGTCTTGCTCGAGGCGCCCCACCGCATCGAAGCCCTGGCCACGGCACTGGCTGTGTTGGGCCAGCGGCGGCTGACCATCGGCCGTGAGTTGACCAAGCAGTTCGAGGAGATTGCCGTGGTGGCCGCAGCCGATTTTGGCCCGTGGCTCGCAGCAGACGCGAACCGGTCACGGGGCGAGTTCGTGCTGGTGGTGCATCCGGCTCCGCCAGCCGTCCACACGGGTACCGACACCCGTGTCCTGAAACTGTTGCTCGCCGAATTGCCCTTGAAATCAGCGGTACGGCTGGCGACCGAAATTACAGGAACACCACGCAATGCGCTGTACGAAGCCGCGTTGGCGTTGAAGGCGGACCCGTCCGACGCGCCATGAATCTGGCGTCGGCCCGCCGATGCGGCTGGAACCTTGACGACTGCCTGCCCCACGACTGACCGCTGCAAAGCTTGCCAACCACAAGGAGTTTCGACATGGAAAACCACCACGAGCGCCCCGCTGCACTGGGCCGGCTGGAAGACTTGCCACAGGAGTACCGCGACAAGCTCACCCGCCTGAACCTGGTGCCGCTGTGGCCCAGCCTGCGTGCGGTCCTGCCGCCCAGGATCCCGACCCGCCGCACGCAGGCCACCTGCTGGGCTTACCAGACACTGCGCCCCTTGCTGCTGCAAGCCGGTGAACTGACTCCGATCGAAAAGGCCGAACGCCGCGTGCTGGTGCTGGCCAACCCAGGCCATGGCCTGGAAAAAATGCAGGCCAGTGCCGCCATTTACCTGGGAATGCAATTGCTGCTTCCTGGTGAATGGGCACCCTCGCACCGCCACACGCCCAACGCCGTGCGCATGGTGGTGGAAGGTGAAGGTGCCTGGACCACCGTGGACGGCGAAAAGTGCCCCATGCGCCGCGGCGACCTGATCCTGACACCCACCGGGTTGTGGCACGAGCATGGGCACGACGGCGACCAGCCCGTGGTGTGGCTCGACGTGCTCGACCTGCCGCTGGTCTACTACACCGAGACCTCGTACCACCTCAATGGTCAGCGCCAGGCCACCCAGGCCGGGCGCGGCGAGCGCGCCTACCTGCACGGTGGCATGGTGCCGACACCCGTCTTCGGCCGCACGGGCAAGGCCTACCCGATGCTGCGTTACCCGTGGGAACAGGCGCGTGCCGCGCTGCAGGCGCTGGCACAGGACCAACCCGCGCTCGACGCGGTGCAGATCACTTACACCAACCCCGAGACCGGCGGCGACGCACAGAACATCCTGGGCTTCTACGCGCTGATGCTGCGACCGGGCCAGACACTGCGCTTGCCGGTGCGTTCTCCGGCCATGGTGTTTCACGTGATCGAAGGCGCCGCCGGGGTCACGGTCGAGGAACAGGCCTTCGCGCTGGACGAAGCCGACACCTGCTGCGCGCCTGGCTACACCGCAGTCACGCTCAGCAACGCGTCGGCCCTGTCACCCGCGTTCCTTTTCATCGCCGACGAAACACCGCTGCACAAAAAGCTCGGCGTGTTCGAGATACGCCAATGACTTCTCCCGGACAGACGGTCCCTCAGTGCCAGGTGGTGTCTGGCTCCAGCGGATACAACGGCATCCGTCGCTGCCGGTACGTGAAGGTCGACAGGTCGGCCGTCGTGACGCCTGGGTGGCGACCCAGATCAGCTCCTTCGCGATAGGCTCCATGGCGGGCCGCGGCGAATGCACACCCTTGACCACGATGATCTCCTTGCGCTTAAGCACGCACCAGCGCGTCTTCTTGAGGACCGGCTCAAATCCAGGCTCGCGGGGATCGAGGAAAAGGTGTTGGACTCGTGCTGGCAACCAGCG
>JAYVRP010000383.1:0-2018 GCA_043776215.1 Rhodoferax sp.
CCGACTGATTTGGTCAAGATTAGCCGCGGAAGTTCCCTGACTTTTGCGGTAACCGCGACGCCTCCGAACAACACCCGTTCACCCCTGCCCGCCCGCCCCAACGATGGGCACCACGTTGTCGGTCCCCGGCGCCCCGAAGGCCTGCTCGCGCAGCAACGCCAACTGGTCACGCACCCGCGCGGCCTTCTCGAATTCCAGGTTCCGCGCGTGGTCAAGCATCTGCTTTTCCAGCTGCTTGATGCGCTTGCCCAGGTCCTTTTCGCTCAGGGCCTCGATGGCGGTGGCCTCGTTGACGGCCTTCAGGTCGTCCTTGGCGCCCTTGTCGCTGTACACACCGTCTATCAGTTCCTTGACCTTTTTCATGATGCTGCGCGGTGTGATGCCCATTGCCAGGTTGTGCGCCACCTGCTTGGTGCGTCGGCGTTCGGTTTCGTCCATGGCCTTGCGCATGGAGTCGGTAACCTTGTCGGCATACAGAATAGCCCTGCCGTTCAGGTTGCGGGCGGCCCGGCCAATGGTCTGGATCAGGCTGCGCTCCGAGCGCAAAAAGCCTTCCTTGTCCGCGTCCAGAATCGCCACCAGCGAGACCTCAGGAATATCCAGCCCCTCGCGCAGCAGGTTGATGCCGACCAGCACATCGAAGGTACCCAAGCGCAAGTCGCGCAGGATCTCGACACGCTCGATCGTGTCAACGTCGCTGTGCAGATAGCGCACCTTGACGCCGTTGTCGCTCAGGTAGTCGGTGAGCTGTTCGGCCATGCGCTTGGTCAGCGTGGTGATCAGCACACGTTCGTTGATCTCGACCCGGTCTCGGATCTCCTGCAACACATCGTCCACCTGGTGGGTGGCGGGTCTAACCTCCACCGGCGGGTCAACCAGCCCTGTAGGCCGCACCAGTTGTTCGACGACCTGCCCCGATGTTTCCTTTTCGTAGGCGGCAGGTGTGGCTGACACATACGTCACCTGGCGCATCTTCTTTTCGAACTCTTCGAACTTGAGCGGCCGGTTGTCCAGTGCGCTCGGCAACCGAAAGCCATATTCGACCAGCGTGGTCTTGCGCGCACGGTCGCCGTTGTACATGCCGCCGAACTGGCCGATCAGCACATGGCTCTCGTCCAGGAACATCAACGCATCGGCCGGCAGGTAGTCGACCAAGGTCGGTGGCGGCTCGCCCGGCTGGGCAGCCGACAGGTGTCGTGTGTAGTTCTCGATGCCTTTGCAGTGGCCCACCTCCTGCAGCATTTCCAGGTCGAAGCGGGTGCGCTGCTCCAGCCGCTGCGCCTCCACCAGCTTGCCGGCACCCACCAGCTCGGCCAGGCGCTCGCGCAACTCGTCCTTGATGGTGGCAATGGCGGCCACTACCCGGTCGCGCGGCGTCACATAGTGGCTGCTGGGGTAAACGGTGAAACGCGGAATCTTTTGCCGGATGCGCCCGGTCAGCGGGTCCAGCAACTGCAGCGACTCAACCTCGTCGTCGAACAACTCGATGCGGATGGCGAGTTCCGAGTGTTCAGCGGGAAAGACATCAATCGTGTCGCCGCGCACGCGGAACACGCCGCGGCTGAAGTCGACATCGTTGCGCTTGTACTGCATGCGGATCAGCTGGGCGATCACGTCGCGCTGGCCGATTTTGTCGCCCACCCGCAGCGTCATCACCATCCGGTGGTAATCGGCAGGGTTGCCTATGCCGTAGATGGCGCTCACCGACGCGACGATCACCACGTCGCGCCGCTCCAGCAGGCTCTTGGTGGCGCTCAGGCGCATCTGCTCGATGTGTTCGTTGATGGCGCTGTCCTTTTCGATGAACAGGTCGCGCTGCGGCACATAGGCTTCAGGCTGGTAGTAGTCGTAGTAGCTGACGAAATACTCGACCGCGTTGCGCGGAAAGAACTCGCGGAACTCGCTGTACAGCTGGGCGGCCAAGGTCTTGTTGGGCGCAAACACGATGGCAGGGCGGCCCATTTGCGCAATCACATTGGCCATGGTGAAAGTCTTGCCGGAGCCCGTCACACCCAGCA
>JAYVRP010000384.1:0-2015 GCA_043776215.1 Rhodoferax sp.
AGCAGCGCTACGGCTATCGCCCGTACCTGGTGGAGACCTTCGTCGAGACGCCCACGCATTCCGGAGTGAGTTTGCGTGCGACGAACTGGTGCCATCTCGGCGACACTCGTGGCCGAGGACGCCAGGACCGCAGCCATGCGTGCAGGGAAACCCGCAAAGCCATCTACGTCTACCCGTTGCAGCGCGACTGGCGTCGCCGGCTGGACCTGCCCATGCCCGAGTCGCTGCGGCCGGCGCCGCTGGCCCCTGGCGAGGGTCTGGACAGCGCCCACTGGGCAGCAGGGGAGTTCGGCGATGCGCCCCTGGGTGATCGTCGGCTCAGCCGGCGGCTGGTGATGTGCGCCCAGCGTCAGGCCGAGGATCCGCTGCGCGCTTTCACGGGCGTGGCGAAGTCGGACTGGGCAGCCGCCAAGGGCTATTACCGGCTGATTGATCAGCCGGCTGACAGCGAGGTCACTGCCGAGCACATCCTGCTGCCGCACCGGCAGCGCACGCTGCGCCGCATGCAGGCACAGCCAACGGTGCTGTGCATCCAGGACGGCACCGATCTGAACTTCGCGACGCGCCCCGGGACCACCGGGCTGGGGGTGATCGGGCGCAACCAGACGGCGGCAGCGGTGCGTGGCCTGCACCTGCACTCGACGCTGGCGGTGAGCTGCGAGGGGCTGCCGCTGGGGGTATTGCGGGCCGAGTTCAGCGGCGAGCACGGGCCGGCCAGGAAGACGGATCGCTGGCTTGACGGGCTGCGCGATTGCGCCGCGGCGGCCACCGACCTGCCCCACACCCAACTCGTCAGCGTGATGGATCGCGAGGCTGACATCCTCGAGCTGTTCGTGGCGCAGCGTGATCACCCGCGCGTTCAGTTGCTGGTGCGGGCGCTGCACAACCGTCGTCTGGATGCGCAGTACACGCTCTTCGAAAAGGTCCGGACAAGTCCGATCCAGGGTCTGGCCAGCATCGATGTCGGCCGGCAGAGCGCACGCCTGAAGAGCAGCCGGCAGCAGGTCGTGGCCAGCCGTGCTGCGCGCACGGCCGAGGTCGCACTGCGCTATCTGCCGGTGGACCTGGTCTCGCAGCGTGCCGAGCACAAGGGCATGGCGCCGGTGCGGCTCTGGGTCGTGCATGCACGCGAGGAACAGCCGCCGCCGGGTGTGAAGCCGCTCGAGTGGTTCCTGCTCACCACGCTCCCCGTCGACGCACCCGAGCAGGCTCGGCAGATGCTCGGCTGGTACTGCCTGCGCTGGCGCATCGAGGACTGGCATCGGGTGCTCAAGACCGGTTGCCGGATCGAGCAGCTCGCACATCACAGCGCCGAGCGGCTCGAGCGCGCCATTGCCATCCACCTGGTGATCGGCTGGCGGATCATGCTCATGACCCTGCTCGGTCGCGAGTCGGGGGACCTGCCGGCAGAACTGCTGTTCTCCGACATCGAGATCAAGGTGCTGACCGCCTTCGCCCGGACCACCCGGCGGCTGCCGCCGCCAACCACGGTCAACGCCGCCGTGCGGCTCGTGGCCGCACTGGGCGGCTACCTCGCACGCAATCCAGACCCGCCGCCCGGTCATCAGCTGATGTGGTACGGCTACATCACCCTCATGGGCATGTGTGCCGGATACACGCTTCGAGACCAGCACGACCCGTGAACCACTCAACACACCACGAACACCAACGAGGCGCATCAGCAACGTGCTGCGCGACAAACAACGAGCGGTGCAGAGATGTGGGTAACGGGCAGGGCTAGCGGGGCCTTCACCCCCGGCAAATCTCGCGGTTGGATTGTCGGTAATACTTTGGTTCCGAATTCGGAAGGAAAGTAGAACACCTTCTCCTTGCAGACCGGATCACTCTTCAGGGACGCGCGACTTCGCGCTTATGCCCTTCAGGAGGGATGCAGAGATGAACCGATTCGACGAGAGAAGGCCATGTCGAGGAGTGCTGCGAGGAGGATGGACGCGCATCGTCCAAGCATGTCTGTTGCTGCTGTTCACGTTTGCCGCGGGCGCGCTGCATGCGGG
>JAYVRP010000385.1:0-2011 GCA_043776215.1 Rhodoferax sp.
CCGGCCCGGCAGGTCGGCGGCAAACCTGCGAATGCGGGCGGTCGGGCCCTCCGGGTCGGGCCGGGTGGCAAAAAACACCAGCAGCGGCGTGGTGTCTGCCAGTGGCAGCAAGTGTTCGGCCAATTCGATCGACGACTGATCCGCCCAATGCCAGTCTTCCAGCAGCAACACCACGGGTTGCCGCAGCGCCAGCTGTTCGAACAGCTGGCGCATGCACAGGAACACCTGGCGCCGCAAACCCGGGCCGTCGAGGTATTTCACGCGGTCGGAGTGCTCCACTGGCACGCGCAGTGCGAGTACGGTGGCCAGGTACGGCAACATTTCGGGCGTGCGCTCGGCAAACATGGCCGTCAGGCCCGACTCCAGCTTGTGCCAGCTCTCGTCTTCACGGCCGTCGTCCGCGATGTCAAAACATTCCTTCAGGATCTCGATGAACGGCAGGTAACTCAGGCTGCGCCCGAACGACACGGCCCGCCCCTCCAGCCAGAGCAATTTGCCCGCGGGCCATTGCCGCTGGGTCTCGGCGACCAGTCGTGATTTGCCGCTGCCAGGCTCGCCAGTGAGAATCAGATTGCCGCCCTGGCCCCGGCTGAGCTGCTGCAGGACGTCGTCCAGCAGGGCCAGTTCGTGGTCGCGGCCCACCAGGGGCGAGCTTATGCCGAGATTTTTTGCGCGGGTGCCACTTTCGTCGCGTGGCCGCACCTTGGTCAGATCGAAAACCGCCACTGGCTCCTTGATGCCCTTGAGTGCGCGTTTGCCCAATGGCGAAAAGTCGAAGTACGGGCGCCCGGCGGTGTGGACACTGTCGCTGACGAAAATCTGGCCGGGTGCGGCCAGCTGCTGGAGGCGGGCGGCGATGTTCGTGGTGTCGCCGATGGCGGTGTAGTCCATGCGCAGGTTGTCGCCGATCTTTCCCACCACCACCATGCCGGTGTGGACGCCCATTCGCACGCGCAGCTGGCTGAGCGCGGCGGCCTCGCCTGTTTCCGCCTCCTTGAGTTTTTGCCGGATACCCAGCGCGGACAACAAGGCACGGCGCACATGGTCCTCGTGCGCCACGGGTGCACCAAAAAGCGCCATGAAGCCGTCGCCCAGAAACTGGTTGATGGTTCCTTCGAGGCGATGGACCTCGGCCAGCGCCAACGCGAAGAACTGGTTCAGCAGCGCATGCATGGCGTCGGCACCCAGACGCTGGGCCAGCTCGGTCGAATTCGCCATGTCGCAGAACAGCACGGTGACCTGCTTGCGTTCGCCCTCCAGCGCGGAGCGCGATGTCAGTATCTTTTGCGCCAGGTGCGCGGGTGTGTAGGCTTGTGCAGGGGCGACGCGCGGCTTGAGCAAGGCGGTTTCCGCGAGTGCTGTGCCGCATCCATCGCAAAAATTGTTGGCGGGAGAATTTTGCACCCCACAGGCTGCGCACTGGACCTGCAAGGGGGTTCCGCATCCGCCGCAAAAACGCGCCACCGGGTGGTTTTCATGCTGGCACAAATGACACTGCATTGATCTCTCCAGGCCCTGTCGTGCACATCAAGAACAGGTGCATTCGGGGTGCCTTTTGTTAACTGTGGCGGCGTGGCACGCAAGCCGTGTAAGAAGTGCGACCGAATTCTATGCCCGCGGAGCGGCGCTGGCAGCGTTTTCTTTCGTGGGCTCAAGCGACTGCCTCTCACGCTCTCAGCGCAGGACTGGCGTAACGATGCTTGGGTCGCGCTTCACTTGCGGGCAAACAATGGTTGCTCAAAATGTGCCACCCTGGTGATGCGCCCTGCCATGCACACTTCCCGGAACTGGTACAGCACCGCCGCGGTCGGGGCGGCAATCCAGTTGGAGCCGACAGGCATGCGCAGAACGGGATGTTCGCTGCCCTCCAAGGGTTCCAGCATGGGGGCGTCGGCGCGCATGAATTCGTCTACCGGGATGCGGTGAATGCTGGCCACCTCGTGGGGATTGGCCTTCAACGAGCGGGCCTCTCCTGCCCAGACCACCACGGGCGTGATGACGAATCCGGAGT
>JAYVRP010000386.1:0-2009 GCA_043776215.1 Rhodoferax sp.
AGGCAGGCCCGCCTGCACGATGCCCACCACGTTCTGCCACTCGCCGCGGCGCACCGGGTACTGCACCACATGCAGGTGCGGCCCCAGCCAGACCGTCACGTGCTGGCTGCGCAAATGCGCGGGCACATCCGCTTGCGGCACCATGGCCCGGTAGGCCAGGTGCCCGGTCACGCGGGGCATGCCGTCGTCGAGCAGCCATTGGCGCACGGCGCTCCAGAGACCGTCCGCGCCGATCAGCGCGTCGGCCTCGTGGCGGGCACCTTGCGCAGTCTGCGCGCGCACCAGCGCCTGCGTCTGATGGAAGATCGTCAGGGCGCTGCCCAAGTGCAAATCAGCTCCACCCTGTGCCTGCACGGCGTCGAGCAACAACCCGTGCAGATCGGCGCGGTGGACCGTGGCATACGGTGCGCCGTAGCGCTCGCGCGCTGTGGGGCCCAACTCCAGCACGCCCAGTTCCTCACCGGACCCGGCACTGCGCACCTGGAGGTGCGACGGAAGCGCAGCCACCGATTCAAGTGCCTCGGACAATCCCCACTGCTGCAGAATCCGCGTGACATTGGGGCCCATCTGGATCCCGGCACCGACCTCACCGAAGGCCTCGGCGCGCTCGAACAGTTGCACCTGCGCACCCGCACGTGTGCAGGCCAAGGCAGCCGCGAGGCCGCCAATGCCGCCGCCCGCAATCAGAATACGCAATTGCACGCTTTCCTCTCATCTTTTCAAGAGCCGTCACCCATCGGCCATGTGTGCCGTCCGCAGGCCATGATACGGGCCGCACCACTACCGCACTGGAGACGGGCCTGGTGCATCCTTGCGCTGCGTCATGCCGGACAAACCAAACCACGGCCGCGCCCACGGCAGGCGCCGCACGACTTCAAACCCGGCCAGGCACAGAGCGAAGGTGCCCATCACCAGCAAGGGCCCTTCCAGAGCCACTGGCAGATGCCAGCGCCCTGCGCCGTCGGCCAGCAGGATCAGCACGGTCTGGTGCAACACGTACACCGGAAACACCGCCTCGGTCAGGGTGCGCCGCGCCGGACCGTCCCGGTTCAAGTGGACACGGGCAAAACCCAGTGCGGCAACGATGGCGCACCATTGCACCACGCAAAACAGGACCGCACGGAACCAGGGCGCCAGGTCCAGCCACGGGCCCCACGGTGGCAGGCTGCCCACGGTCAGGAGCCAGGCCAGGACGGCCAGCAGCAGCGCGGGCCATCGGGTGTCAACCATGCGTTGCCACATACGCGGCGCGCGCGCCAACAGTGCGCCCATCAGGAACATCGCCACAAAATGGCTGTGTGCCGACCAGTCGTCGACCAGCGCATGCGTGTCCGGAAAACGTGCCTGCAACAGGAGCCGGGCAGCCACCAGAAAGCCCACCGGCCACAACAACACGCCGGCACCCGCCAGCGCAATGGCAAGCCGCGCGCCAAGCCGGTCCAGAAGGCCGGGGCGCAGGCGTACAGCGGCCCACAACACCACGGTATACACAAACAGGTAGGGCAGGAACCACAAATGGTTCCAGGTAGGCAGGACCAGGCAATGGCCGGGCGCCGTGCAAAAGCGATGGCCGCCACCGAAGTACAGGCGCAGGAAATCGGCATAACTGCCGCCGTACGCCCACTTGTGCACCACTTCCAGGTACGACTGGGGTGGCACCAGCAGCACCACCCCCAACATCAACGGCAGCAGCAGACGCCGGGCGCGCCGGCGCAGCAGGCCAGAGGTGGCACCGTCACGGGCCAGCATGAACGAGGTGGCGGCGCCTGACACCAGAAACAACAGGTCGAGGCGCCACGGCGAGGTCAGCCGCATCCAGGGCTCCAGCCAATTGCCGGCCAACGGGCTCTTGATGTGCCAGTCCCACCCCACGTAGTACATGCCGGTGTGGTAGAGCACCAGCAGGCCAAACGCCAGAATGCGCAGCCAGTCCAGAAACAGCAAACGGCCTTCGGGTGATGGCGAAGCGGCAGGCACGGCAGGTCCGGGTCGAACGCCGCAGCGTGGGT
>JAYVRP010000387.1:0-2008 GCA_043776215.1 Rhodoferax sp.
CACCGACGACCCGGCCATGCGCACAGAGTGCAGGTTGTAGCCCACGCTGGCGGACGGATCGGCGCCGCCCAGGCTGGCAATCAACGAGCGTTCGAACACACGTCGCGCCTGCGCTGGAGCCGGCACCCCGGACAACACCAGGTTGTTGGCCACTGCCATCCTGCCCAGCCAGGCCAGCAGGGGGGCGCACGACTGGTCTTCGCCATTCAGGCAGTCCAGGGTCAGGCGCGCCAGGGCGATGGTGTTTTCGGTGCGTTCGGTGTAGCGCCCCAGCCAGTACAGGTTTTCGGCTGCGCGGCTGGTGACCAGGCGTTTGCGCTGGGCCACTGCGACCGGTGTCAGTGCAGGTGCCAGCAGGGTCGTGCGGTCAACAATCCCGCGCGTCATGATCCACACGTCGGCGCTGCTGCCACCGCGCTGCATGGTGGCAATTTCGGCGTTGGCTTGTGCTACCCGTGCCAGTCCACCTGGCAGCACCTGCCACGATTGCGGCCCGTTGGCGACTGCGAATACACGCAACATGACGGAACGTGGCACGACCTGGCCGTCCCCTGCGCTACCGGGTTGCCAGGTCGGCATCTGGGCCAGCGGCAGGTAGCCCTGGATGGTGTGTTCATCGCCCTGGCGGGCGATCCGGCCCGCCCACTCGTCCAACTCGCGCGAAGACAGGTCGCGCCCGAGCACGGCATCGAAGCTGCCGTGGTGGGCGGCGCCGGGGTACGTCGGCTTGATGGCGCAGTCCCCCAGACGGGGCAACACCTCTTCCATGGCGTTGCGTTCACCGCACCACCAGGTCGGCAACGCGGGGAGTGACAACTCCGCATCCAGCAGATGGCGCGACAGGCCGGGCAAAAAGCCGAGCAACGCGGGTGACTCCAGAAAATCGGAGCCCGGGGCATTGGCCAGCAGCAGGTTTCCTGCGCGCACGGCCTGCAGCAGGCCTGGCACACCCAGCGTGGAGTCCGGCCGCAACTCCAGGGGGTCGAGGAACTGGTCGTCCATGCGTTTGAGCAGCGCGTGGATCGGTACCAGCCCCTTGAGTATCTTGAGGTACAGGCGCTGATCGCGCACGAGCATGTCGCCCCCTTCGACCAAGGTCAGGCCCAGGTAACGCGCCAGATACGCGTGCTCGAAATAGGTTTCGTTATAGGGCCCGGGTGTGAGCAGCGCACTGTGTGCATCGCGCCCGCCAGGGCTGATCGCCTTCAGGTTGTCCATCAGCGCACGGTAGGCACCGGCGAGGCGCTGCACGTGCATGTTCTCGAAGGCCTGCGGGAACAGCCGCGAGACCGCCAGGCGGTTTTCCAGCAGGTAGCCCAGACCAGACGGCGCCTGGGTGCGCTGCGACACCAGCCACCAGTTGCCGTCTGGCCCGCGTGCCAGGTCGAACGCGGCGATGTGGAGATGGGTGCCTCCCACGGGTGTGGACCCATGCATCGAGCGCAGGTAACCCGGGTGCCCGTGGACCAGCGCCGGCGGGAGCAGGCCGCGCTGTAACAACTGCTGCGGCCCGTAGACGTCGGCCATGACCTGGTCCAGCAGGCGGACCCGTTGCAACACGCCAGACTCGATGTTTTGCCAGCTTTCGGGTGTGACGATGAGCGGGAACAAGTCGAGCGACCAGGGCCTTTGCGGGCCACCGGCTTCGGCGTAGACGTTGTAAGTGACGCCGTTGTCACGGATCTGCCGCTCCAGGCTGTTGCTGCGCCGGTTGAGTTCCGCCGCGTCACTGGCGCCTTCGTGCGCGAAGAACCTGCCCCAGTGGTCAGCCTGGGCGTCTGGCGCGGGCCCGGCAGGACCAGGCGTCGCGGCGCCGACGGCGGTCTCTGCGACCCCGCGCAATTCGTCGAAATGTCCCGCCGCCGCGGCCAGATGCGCCAAAGGCCTGGGCACCGGGCCGGGTTGGGGGGCGTTTTGCATTGCGCCAGCTTACCTGATATGGCCTATGGCACGCGGCGCAAGTCCAGCGTAAACGGAAACTCACGGCTGGCCACCACGTCAATGCTGG
>JAYVRP010000388.1:0-2007 GCA_043776215.1 Rhodoferax sp.
ACTACGCTTGACCTGCCCGACGAAACCTTCCGCCAGCTCAAGGCCCAGGCCGCACTCAGCGGCATGAAACTCAAAGAGCTGGTCACCCAGTTGATCCAGCACGGCCTGGCTGCCGGGGTGAATGCGCCCTTGCCAGCGCCGCCGACGGGGCGGCCAGCAAATTCGCCATCGGTTTACCCGATTCCTATCGCACGCGAGGCGGATGGCACCGTCACGCCCTACCTCAGCAACGCGCAGCTCAATGCCCTTCTGGATGCAGAAGACCTGGCGCAATACCACCGGGTGGTCGGCCAAGCAGATCGCCAATGAACGATCTGCTGGATGTCAACGTCTGGCTGGCATTGGTGGACAGGCGCCACGTCCACCACCCGGCGGCCAGCCGTTATTGGGCCGATGCTTCGGTCCAGAGCCGCGCGTTTTGCCGCGTGACGGCCAATGGCTTCTTGCGCCTGTGCAGCAACGCCCGCGCCATGCCCCAACCGCTCAGCCCGCACGAGGCCTGGATCACCTACCGGCAGTTTCTGTCCTTGCCAGTCATCCGTTGGTTAGCCGAGCCGCCCAAGCTCGATGACCACTACTGCGCCTTGACCTGTGCGCCGGGTTTTGCCCATCGGCTGTGGACCGATGCCTACCTGGCCGCATTTGCACAGGCGACCAGCGTCCGGCTGGTTTCCTTTGACGGTGACTTTCAGCGCTTTTCCGGGCTGAACTTTTTGCACCTCACGCCCACATGGCCTTGAGTTCGGGCGAGCCGTCCGTGCCACAGCACTTATGAGAAATCGCCTTGTAGCGCACGACCGGCAGGCGCAGGCAGTGATCACACTCGAATAATTCCCATGCCCGCCTTCAAAGAAACCCAGCTCCCCATTGCCCGGCTGTCGGCCGAGGCTTACAAGGAGTGCAAAGCCGGAGCCAGCCAAACTCTGACGGGGCTTGGCAAGTGGTGGGGCCGCAAGCCATTGATCTTGGTGCGTGCGTCCACTCGCCACGCGTGGGCGACAGTTTTTGTGGCGGCGGCTCCATCCCGTTCGAGGCGGCGCGTATGGGTTGCGAGGTGTTCGGCTCGGACCTCAACCGTGTGGTCGATCCCTTCGATGCCCATAGTTCCTGGGCCATCGAGGCGCTGCGGGGCCCGGGTGGCCTGCGCCGCTGGACCAATGACGACGTGGTGCCGCGCGCTGGTGATGTGTTTCAGGAGCGGCTGTATTGCATCCGCTGGGTCGATGCAGAGGGCAATCGCCGTTACGCCACGCCCGATGCAGCCGACCTCGCACGCGAAAAGCAGGTGCTATCGCTCCTGAGCGAACGTTTCGCCGAATGGCAAAGCGAAGGGATCATCCCGTCAAAAGCAATTCCTGAACATGGCGACAAAACCGAGGAACCGATTCGCACGCGAGGCTGGGCCTATTGGCATCATCTGTTTACGCCGAGGCAGTTGCTTACGCATCGCGTGCTCGCGGAAATTTCGGGCAGGCTCGCAGAATCAAAGGAAGCGCGGGTGGGGTGCCTGTTGGGAATGGGGCGAATCGCAAACTGGGATTCAAGACTTTGCCGATGGATGTCCATTGCCGCAAACGAAGGCGGCTCTCATGTTTTCAATAGTCAAGCACTGAATACATTCTTCAAAAAACCTCACCCACCACATGCCGGACAACGGCTTGCAGATGGCCATGTTCACGCACCAGGACCCGGCTGTCTGGGCCGACCTCGGCATGATTCTTTGGGCGGCCGGGCTCAAGGCCACTGCCGCCTGGACCATCAGCACAGAGACCGTAGCGGTGGGCATCAAGAAGGGCAACGACGTCCAAGGCACCGTCTGCCTGGTGCTGCGCAAACGCGCCGCCAACGAACCCGGCTTCCTCGACGAGGTCTATCCGTGCATACTTGTCCTCACGAAGAAGGAGAACCTCGTGACACAACACATGACCCAGCTTCAGTTGGAAATGCCCGAATCGGCATTGGCCGCCCTGCACCAGGCACCCAGGGAATTCGCGCAGGAGATGCGTA
>JAYVRP010000389.1:0-6457 GCA_043776215.1 Rhodoferax sp.
CGGGTCAGGATCGACTGGCCCCAGTCGCCTTTCACCAGGCCGCTGACGTAATTCCAGTACTGCAGCGGCATGGGCTTGTCCAGGCCGAGTTCCGTGCGCAGCAGTTCGATCTCTGCCTTGCTGGCCTGCGGCCCGGCCGCCAGTTGCACCGGGTCGCCGGGCAACAAGCGGGCAATGGCGAACGTGAGCAGCGACAGCCCGACCAGGACCGGTATCAGCAGCACCAGCCGGCGCAGCAGGAATCGGAACATTGGTCGAGCAGCCTGTCGCCCGGAGCAGCTATTTCAGAGACAGCGGGAACAACTCTGGCGCGTTGCCTGCAATCGGCGTGAACTTGTAGTTCTGGAGGTCCGAGCGCATGGCCATCTTGCGTTTTTCCACCACGCCGAAGATATCGGGTGCGTCGTCGACGATCATTTCCTGCATCGTCTTGTAGAGTGCCACACGCTTCACTTCGGTGCGTTCGGCACGCGCCTGCATGATCAGGTCGTCGACCTTCTTGTTGTTGTAGACCGGGTTTTGCCAATTGCCGTTGCGCGACCCGTGGTAAGCGGCAAAAGCGATGTTGTCCGCGTCGGCGTAGTTGGCGGTCTGGTAGACCGGGAAGAAGTCGGGCGTGGTCTGGGGCGTTTTGGTCATGGCCACCATGTCGGGCCAGACGGTCGGGCGGATGTCGAGTTCGATGTTGAGCTTCTTCAGCGCATCGAGCAGCACCAGCGCGTAGAGCCGCTGTTGCTCGAGCCCGGTTACCACCGTCATCGTCAGCTTGACACCGCCGCTGGGGTATTTCGACTTGGCCAGGTACTGCTTCGCTTTGGCCAGGTCGGTGCGCGGCACCACGAGTTTGGGGTCTTGCCCCAGGATACCGGGCGGCAGCGGGCCTTGCATGATCTGGGCGAAGTCGGCGGCGGTTTCCATGCCCTTGTAATCGAACGCGTAAGAAATGGCCTTGCGCAGGTTCACGTCGGCCAGCGGGCCGTTCTGGGTGTTCATCTTGATCGAGAACGTGCGGTATTCCGCCTCCACGATCGGCACCACGCCGGGTTTGTCCTTGAGCGCACGGATGTCTTCAGACGACAGGTCCATGGCCATGTGGGCCTCACCGCGCTGTACCATCAGGCGCTGGGTCGTCGTTTCGCGGGTGATCTTCCAGATGGCGCCGGTGAGGTTGCCACCACCGGGTTTCCAGTAGGTGGCGACACGCTCGAGCTCGTACAGGTTGCCGGCCTCGGCGCGTTTGACGCGGAACGGGCCGGAGCCTTCGATGGTGGTGCGCAGGTAGGTCTGGCCGTCGTCGGCCCCCTTGTTGGCCTCCACCTTCACCGGATTCACGATGAACAGCCAGGGCATCACCTGCAGGAACGCACCGAATGGCTTGGTCAGCGTGATCTTGACGATGCTGGGGGTGAGCGCATCGATGCTCTTGCTGTCCATGATGCCGGAGAACATCCAGGCGGCGCCCTTGTTGATACGCACCATGCGGTCGATCGAATACTTGACCGCCTCGGAGGTGACCGGGCTGCCGTCGGTGAACCGGGCCTTGGGGTCGATCCGGAAGATGTATTCCAGGCCGTTGTCGGACTGTGCCCAGCTCTCCGCCAGATGCGGCACCACCTTGGCCGGATTGCCCTCGATGCGCACCAGTGCGTCGTAGCAATTGCGCAGCAGCCACACCGACGAATAGCCGGAAGCCACATGCGGGTCGAAGTTGGGGATGTCCTGGCCGCTGGCCAGCACCATGATCTTGCGTCCCTGCGTTTGCGCAAATGCCGGCATGCCCCAGCGGGATGCCACCAGCGCCGAGCCTGCGGCCCCTTTCAGAATATTGCGACGTTCCATGCTGTTACTCCTTTTTGTGAAAAAAATGACCGAACTTCAAACCGCCTGGGGCTTGTACCCGTAGTCTCGTGCTGCCGCTTCCTCAGTGACCCAACCCAGGGCAATGTCACGCGCCACATCGTCCCGGTGGCGCTGGGACGGGACACCATAACCCGAACCTGCGGCCAATACCAGCTCCACGCTATGGTCCGCCCGCTCCAGGGTGACCAGTTCCCCCGCACCGCAGTCCTGCAGGAGATGGTTCCGGGCGTCCAGGACCAGGCCATGGGCTGCCAGGCCGGGTTGACCGCCAAACAAACCGCTCAATGCAAGTTTCGCGCCTTCCGGGTAAACCGACACCAGCATGGGCTGGCCATCGTCGTCGCGTTTGCGCAGGCGAATGCGCTGCGCCAGCCCCCCGCGGTGCTCGCCCGCGCCGGCCGAATCCACGATGAAAGCCTTTTCGGAAACGATGATCGGTGCGCGCGTCTCGATCATTTCGATCGACGTGTTGGCGGCGGACGTGGGATACAGCAGGCCTGACTTGCCGTCCGAACCAGCGCTGCCGCCCTGCCCACCACCGGAGAACAGCATGTCCGAATAGGTGTTGCCCTGGCTATCCTTGCCGTACACCGTCATGGCGACCGGCAGCCCGGTGAAAGATTGCACCTGCAGCGGTGCCGCCCGGGCCAGCGCCTTGAAGATGTTCGGTGCGATATACCAACCCGTGCGAACCCGCACCGATACCGACGCGGGATAGGTGCAATTGAGGATGGAGCCGACGGGCGCCTTCACGGTAAACGGCCGGTAACACCCGGCGTTGCCACGCACGCCCGGCGTGAGCATGCATTTCAGGGGGTAGGTGGCGTGGGCCGCCGTGTAGTTCAGCGTGGAGTTCAGGCCGCCCTGGGCCAGTTGCGCGGGAGCACCGGCGAAGTCAAGCTCGATCGTGTCACCAGCGACCGTGAGCTTGAGCGGGAAACGCATGGGTGTGCCCAGCGGGTTGTTCCACACCTCGGATTCGTACACCCCGTCGGGCAAGCGGGAAATGGCCTCCCGCATGGCCTTCTCGGAGCGGGACTGCACCACTGCGGCCATGGCGCTCAGGTCCCGCATGCCGTAGTCCCGCATGAAGCCGACAAGACGCTCCCCGCCCAACGCGTTGGCCACCATGAACGAGTGCAGGTCTCCCAGTACCTGGTCCCCGTTGCGCACGTTCTGCTTGAGCAGGGCGACGAGTGTTTCATTGATGCGACCTGCTTCACTGAACTTCATGGGGGGAATCTGCAAGCCTTCTTCGTAGATTTCGCGTGCACGCAACGCATCCTTGGTGCCTCCGATGTCCGACACGTGGCCCACGGTTCCCAGGATGCCCACCACACGGCCGTCCAGAAATACCGGCGTCACGATGGCAATGTCGAACAGATGGCCGGCACACAACCACGGATCGTTGGTGATCAGCACGTCGCCGGGTTGCAGCGTGGACGCAGGAAAGCGCTCCAGCAGTGCCTTGACCGCCAGTGGCAAGGTCAGATTGAAAACCGGCATGGCGCGCGGGGAGTGCGCCAGTGTCTCGCCCTCGGGGCTCAAGATTTCGCAGGCAAAGTCCTGGGCTTCCGAAATGACCAACGAGAACGCGGTGCGGCAAACCGTCAGCCACATTTCATCGACCACGTTGACCAGCCGGCTCCACATGATTTCCAGTGCAATCGGGTCGGCTTCGATGCGGCGCATGGCATCCTGCAGAGGCGTGTCGGGCCTGACGGTCGCGGCGCGCACTGCTCTGGCGCCCACCTGGATCACCAGGTTGAGTTGCTGGTCCACCCGGAAGCGGTCCAGCGGGCCCAGCACCGTGGTGGCTTCGCGTTCTTCGATGATGCAGGGCCCGGCAAATTCGCTGCCGGCCGCGAGCGCGTCCCGGTCAAACACGGTGGTGGCGACGAAGCCGTCCTCGAACCAGGCCTGCCGTTGCCCTTTGCGGGGATCGCGCGGCGCGGCAGTGGCTAGTGCCCCGGACACGGCAAGCTCTGGCACAGGACCGCTGCAGTTGACGCGGAAGTTGATGGCCTCGAAACGCGCTGATGGCGGCACTGCGGTGTACCGCGTGCGGTAGACCTTGGCAAAGGCCTCACGCAGCGCTGGCACCTGAGCAGGTCCGATGTCGCCGGCTGGCAGCGGCACACGAATGTCATGCATCTGGCCGACCAGACGCATATCGGCCCAACGCGTCACGGTCACGTCGGCATCTGCCACGCCAGCCACCCGCAGTTGGGCGCGCCCCTGGCCCTCCAGCGTTGCCAGCACCTGGTTCAGCGCGGTGCCCGGTTGGAGATTGGACAGCTCCAATGGCAGGGATTGCACTTGCTCGAACGAAAGAGGCGCTGCCAGGAATCCAAAGGCCGAGGCGGCCCCCGACGCGGGTGGAATGATCACTTCCCGCACGCCCAGGGCACGCGCCACATCTGCCGCATGGGCTGGGCCGGCGCCGCCAAAACCGACCATGCTGAAATCCCGCGGATCCTTGCCGTGCTCCACCACATGGACCCGTGCGGCCGCCGCCATGCTGTCGACTACCACGGCGTGGATGCCCCAGGCCACTTGCGGAACGCTCAATCCCAGCGGCTGCGCGACCGTACGCAGCGCAGCCTCGGCTGCGGCGACATCGAGCGGCATGGTGCCGCCCAGGAAGAACCCCGGGTCGTAATAACCCAGCAACAGACAGGCGTCTGTGACAGTCGGCTCGGTCCCGCCCAAGCCGTAACACGCCGGTCCCGGCGCGGAACTGGCCGACTTCGGGCCTACCTTGAGCAGGCCGAGCGCGTCGATCATGGCAATCGAGCCGCCACCGGCGCCAATTTCGATCATGTCGATGACAGGCGTCTTGATGGGCAGGCCCGAGCCTTTGGCAAACCTTTGCACGCGCGCGGCTTCCAGCATCGGGACGACCTCGAACTGTCCGTCCTCGATCAGTGCGGCCTTGGCGGTGGTGCCGCCCATGTCAAACGAGATCACGTCCTTGTGGCCGGCAGCTCGTCCGAACCAGGCGGTCGCCAGACCGCCACCGGCCGGGCCGGACTCCAGCAGCCGGATCGGATAGTCACAAGCCGTCTGGGGGGACATCAGGCCACCGGCCGAGTGCATCATGCGCAAGGCGCCGGCAAAACCGCGCGCCGACAGCGCCTGCTGCAGCTTGGCCAGGTAGGCACTCATCAGGGGCTGCACAAACGCATTGGCCGCGGTCGTGACACAGCGCTGGTACTCTGACAATTCGGGCACCACGGCACTCGACAGCGAGATCGCCAGTGCCGAAAACTCACGCTCGGCGAGCGCTGCCACCTGCTGCTCGTGCGCCGGATTGCGGTAGGCATGCAGAAAACAGACCGCGACGGCGTTCACGCCTTGGGCCACGAGGCGCTCCAGGCAGTCGCGCACCTGGGACTCGTCCAGTGGCTGCACCACGCGACCGAGGCTGTCCATGCGTTCGCGCACTTCGAGGCGACGGTCCCGGGGAACCAGCGGCTCCGGGTATTTCAGGAAAAGGTCGTAGATGTCGTAGCGTTGCTCGGTGCCCATTTCCAGGATGTCCCGAAAACCGAGGGTCGTGATCAAGCCCAGGCGGGCGCCACCCTTGCGTTCGATGATGGCATTGGTCACCAGCGTGGTGCCATGCACGATGTCACCCACATCCGCCAGCTGGATCGACGCCTTTTGCATCAATTCGTCGAGCCCGATCAGGGCGGAGCGTGCAGGGTCGTCGGCCGATGTCAGGCGTTTGTGCAAATGCACCCGTCCCAGCGAGCGGTCGAAGAGCACGAAATCAGTGAACGTGCCGCCAATGTCAAAACCCACGCGCCAGCGGCGCTCGCTACCGTTTGTGTGCGTCATGCAGGACTTCCCATGATGTCGGAGCGGGCCTGCAGCAATTGCGCAATCAGCCCTTCCCGTTCGACCTGGTCGACGGTGGCCTCCGGAAACGTGACGCACATGCTGAGGATTTCGCGGGTCTTCGGGTCCTTGATCGATACTGCAATCGCGCCGACGCCTTTGCCGGCTTCGTCGTGCGACTCGGCGTACCCGCACTGGCGGATGCTTGCCAGCCGCTCCAGCAGTTCCTCGATGGTGGCCGGCGATTGGGGCGCTGCCCGTGACACTTGGCCACCCAGCAATGTCCGTACCTGCGCGTCTGGCAGGCTGGCGAGCAGCGCGCGGCCGGTCGCGCAGGCATCGATGTTCAGGCGATGCCCGAGTGTCAGGCCCACCTGCAGCGGATTACTGCCCAGATGGTGGGTCAGGCCGACCATGAAAACATCGACGCGCGCAGATACAAAACCGGAATGCCCGGATTGCCGCGCCAGGCGCTCCACGGCAGCGTTGGCGCGTACGCCCAGCGTGCGGCCTGCGTTGGCGATCTGCCCGAAGCCCAGCAACATCACTCCGGGGCAATAGGCGCGTCCGTCACCGGCCCGGTCCAGCAGGCCCGCCGCGAGCATGGATCGCAGGAGGCGCGAGACATTGCTTTTGGGCATCGACAACCTCTGCGCGATCTCGGTCACAGTGAGCTCAGAGCACTGTGGCGAATAACAACGCAAGACGTTGACGGTAGCTTGAAGCGAAGGCATTTGTGCCGATAAATGAAACG
>JAYVRP010000390.1:0-2005 GCA_043776215.1 Rhodoferax sp.
CTCGCCCATCGGTTTGCCGGGCTGCTGCCTCCGATGTCCGTCGACGAAGCCTTGCAAAGCGCGGCAGTGGCGAGCCTGGGCGGACGCTTCTCGATCGACAGGTGGGCCGTGCGCCCCACCTGCAGTCCGCACCACAGCGCCAGCGCCGTGGCACTGGTGGGTGGCGGGTCACCTCCAAGACCGGGCGAGATATCGCTGGCGCACCATGGCGTGCTTTTCCTCGATGAGCTTCCTGAATTCGCCCGAGCTGCCCTGGAGGCATTGCGCGAACCCCTGGAGACCGGCACCATCACGATCTCGCGCGCCGCGCGGCGCTGCGAATTCCCGGCCCGCTTCCAGCTGATCGCCGCCATGAACCCCTGCCCCTGCGGCTTTCTGGGCGCGAGCCACAAAACCTGCCGCTGCACGCCCGACCAGGTGGCGCGTTACCAAAGCCGGCTGAGCGGGCCACTGATGGACCGCATCGACCTGCATGTGGACGTACCATCCATACCCGTCACCGATCTGCTGCAAGCCACCCCGGGCGAATCCACCGCATCGATCCGCACGCGCTGCGAACAGGCGCGCGACTTCGCGTTGACTCGCCAGGGCAAATCCAACCACGCATTGCGCGAAAAGGAGATCGACCAGCACCTGCGACTCGATGACGCCGCCGCCAAGTTCCTGAATGTGGCAGCAGCGCGCCTGGGCTGGTCTGCGCGTGGCACGCACCGGGTGCTCAAGGTGGCGCGCACGATTGCCGACCTGGCGCAAGCGCGCCACACCGAAGTCACGCATCTGGCGGAGGCCATGCAATACCGCCGTCACCCGTGACCCGGATGTTCGCTTTGCACCGCAGGCGCCAGATGGGCCCACGCAATAGAAAGGTTCACAGGTTCTCAGGCGCCGGATGGCCTGCGACTGACCAGCAGTATTCCCGCTGCCACCAGCGCGACGGCCAGCACCAGATTCAGGCTGACCGCTTCATGCAACCAGAGCGCCCCGAACAACAGCGCAAATACCGGCGTCAGAAAAACAAAGACTGAAATGCGGGTTGCCGGGTAATGCCCCAGCAACCACATCCAGGCGAGGTAGCTGGCAAACGCCCCGACCAGCGTCTGCAGTGCGATGGAACCCCAAGCAAAGGCGCTCCAACTCCAGGACCAGTGCTCGCCAAGCCCCAGCGACAACAGCGGGAGGCACACGGCGCTCACCGCCACCTGGTAAAACAGCAGCTTCTCGGCCGACATGCGGCTCAGGCCGGAGCCCCGGATGACCACGGTCGTGAGGCCCCAGGCCAACCCGCCCGCCAGTGCGAGCACATCACCCAGGGACTGGTTCGATGACCCCTGTTGGCCCAGGCCGTCGCGAAAAGCAAATACCACGGCCGCGAACGCGAGCAACAGGCCCGCCCACTGCAGCGGGCGCAGCCGTTCGGTCTTGACGACCAGCGGCAGGAACAAAGCCACCCAGAACGGCGAGGTGTAGACAAAAACCGTGACGCGCGAGGCCGTCGTGTAGACCAGCGCGTTGTACAGGAAGGCAAACTCGATCGAAAACAGTACGCCCGCCAGCAAGCCGGCACGCAACAACCCGTCCCGGCTGAAAAGTGCGATGCCACGCCAGCGGCACCACAAAAGCAACACCAGCGCGGCCCCGGCAAACCGCACCGAGGCTTGGAACACCGGCGCCAGCTCTGGAATGGTGGCTTTCACCAGCACCTGCTGGAAGCCCCAGAACAGACAACACACCAGCAACAGGCCCACCGCCAGCGGGTCGAGATGCTCCCTGCGTTTCATGCCGCCGCGGCCACCGCCTGCCGCATCGCGTCGAGCAGGGCCGCAGGGTCCTGGGCACCCGACACTGCGATCTTCTGGTTGAAGATGAAAAATGGCACGCCACTGATGTCAATGGTCAGCACGGAATCGGTCATGGCATGTCACTTTGCAAAAAGTTGCGAGCGTCCCTCCGGGCAACCGAGCAGGTCCCCGTAAAAGCCGCGCGCCAAAGCCAGCGACGGGACGGG
>JAYVRP010000391.1:0-6439 GCA_043776215.1 Rhodoferax sp.
GCCGCCGCGCGGTGACATGCAGTTCCTGATCCAACCGAATCCGAAAGCCTTGCCATGAGTGACGCGCCAGCCAACCAGCACAAGCCGACCCGACGCCGGGGCTTGATGCTGATCCTTGTTCTGGTGCTCGCAGCAGGAGCGGGCTGGGGCCTCTGGCACTGGATGTTTGCCCGGCACCAGGTGAACACCGACAACGCCTATGTGGCAGGCAACGTCGTCCAGATCACGCCCCAGCTGGCGGGCACCGTAGTGGCCATCCTCGCCGACGACACCGACTTCGTGCGCGCGGGGCAGCCGCTGGTCAAGCTCGACCCATCGGACGCGCGCGTCGCCGTGGAGCAGGCCGAGGCGCAATTGGCCCAGACCGTGCGCGAGGTGCGTACGCTGTTTGCCAACAACGGTGCGGGGCGGGCACAAGTGACTCTGCGCGAAGCGGAGGTGTCGCGCGCTCAAAACGAGCTGGCACGGGCGCAGGACGATGTCAACCGACGCGCGCCGCTGGTCGCCCATGGTGCGGTCGGCAAGGAGGAGTTCCAGCACGTCACCGCGCAACTGGCCACGGCCCGCAGCGCACTGGCCGCCACCCAGGCCGGTGTGCAGACGGCCCGCGAACAGCTCATGGCCAGCCAGACCCAGACCGACGGCACCACGGTCGAGCAGCACCCCAGCGTCCAGCGGGCGGCCGGACGGGTCCGCGAAGCCTATTTGGCCCTGCAACGCACGGACCTGCTGGCGCCAGTCGATGGCCACGTGGCCAAGCGCGGCGTGCAACTCGGCCAGCGCGTGCAGGCCGGCGCGCCGCTCATGACGCTGGTGTCCCTGAACCAGCTATGGGTCGATGCGAACTTCAAGGAAAGCCAACTCCAGGCCGTGCGTATCGGGCAGAGCGCCGAGATGGAGGCGGATGTGTATGGCAAGAAGCTCATCTTCCACGGAAAAGTTGTGGGCCTGGGTGCCGGCACCGGGGCTGCTTTTGCCTTGTTGCCAGCACAAAACGCGACCGGCAACTGGATCAAGATCGTGCAGCGGGTGCCGGTGCGTATCGCGCTCGACCCGAAGGATCTCGCCGCCTACCCGCTGCGTATCGGGCTCTCGATGGACGTGACGGTGGACACCCAGGATCAGAGTGGCCTGGCGATCGCCGACGCTCCGCGCAGCAGCCCCGTGGCCTCCACCACGGTGTTTGATGCGCAGCAGGGCTTGGCCGATGGCGCAGTGCAACGCATCATTGCAGCGGGTGCCGGCCGCCGGCCAGCGCCACCCGGAAAAAGCGTGGTCTCTCCTTGAGCGTGCCGGCAAATCCTGCTGGCGCGGCTCCGGCACCGCTGCGCGGAACCGATCTGGTGCTTGGCACCCTGTCCCTGTCGATGGCGACATTTATGAACGTGCTGGACTCGTCGATTGCCAATGTGTCCATTCCAGCGATCGCCGGCGACCTCGGGGTGAGTCCCGGGCAAGGCACGTGGGTCATCACCAGCTTTGGCATCGCCAATGCCATCTCGGTGCCGCTCACCGGATGGCTGACCCAGCGTTTCGGCGCCGTGCGGCTTTTTATCACGAGCGTGTTGCTGTTTGTGCTGGCCTCATTCCTGTGCGGGTTCGCGTCGTCGCTGGAGATGCTGGTGTTTTTCCGCGTTCTCCAAGGTCTGGCGGCGGGTCCGATGGTGCCCTTGTCGCAGATCCTGCTGCTGTCGAGTTATCCGGTGGCCATGGCCGGAACGGCGCTCGCGTTCTGGGGCGCGACCACGCTGGTGGCACCCGTGCTGGGCCCGCTGCTGGGCGGTTGGATCACCGACAACATCTCGTGGCCCTGGATTTTCTACATCAACATCCCGGTCGGCCTGACCGCTGCGGCAGTCAGCTGGAGCATTTACCGGCGCCGCGAGACACCCACCCGCAAACTGCCTATCGACACCGTCGGCCTGAGCCTGCTGGTGGTGTGGGTGGGGTCCCTGCAACTGGTGCTGGACAAGGGCAAGGAGCTGGACTGGTTCGCGTCCACGCAGATCGTCATGCTGGCCGTGGTGGCGGTGGTGGCGTTTGCGGTGTTTGTGGTCTGGGAACTGACCGACGAGCACCCGGTGGTCGACCTGCGCCTGTTCAAGGGCCGCAATTTTGCATTTGGCGTGGTGTCACTGTCGCTGGCATTCGGGTTGTTTTTCGGCAACGTGGTGCTGCTTCCGCTGTGGCTGCAGCAGTGGATGGGTTACACCGCCACGGCGGCGGGCATGGCGCTGGCGCCGGTAGGGGTGCTGGCGATTTTTCTTACGCCACTGGTCGGGCGCAAAGTGGCGGTGTGGGACCCGCGCCGCATGGCGGCCGCCGCATTCCTGGGCTTCGGTTTCGTGTTGTGGTTGCGGGCGCAGTTCACCCCACAGACCGATCTGGCGCACATCATGGTGCCCACGCTGTTGCAGGGTGCGGCGACGGCTTTTTTCTTCATCCCGCTCACGACGATCACACTGGCCGGATTGTCCCGCGACCGCTTGCCCGCTGCGGCCGGCCTGAGCAACTTCGTGCGCATGACGGCGGGCGCCATGGGAACCTCCATTGCCACCACCTTGTGGGAGAACCGTGCGGCCATGCACCACGCTCACCTGAGCGAACCGCTTCTGCAAGGGCAAGGCAGTTTCGCCGCTGCGATGGCTGCGCTGCGCGCCGGCGGGCTGAACGAGGCACAGGCGCTGGCCCAGGTCAACCGCCTGGTCGACCAGCAGGCCTACACCCGCGCGGCCGATGACATCTTTCTCGGCTCTGCGTTCCTGTTTGTGGCGCTGATCGGTGTGGTCTGGATGACGCGGCGGCCTGCGCGCGCGCCGACTGCGGTGGCCGTGCCGCCGGTCGCCTCCGAGCACTGATCCGGCAGCGCGCGAGTCCACGGAAAGCCGGAAGGAGAAACGGCCGGCGCCGGCCGCACCGCGCGGACTGAGGCGTGGCCGGTGCTACATCCCCTGGGCCAGGCGCCAGGCGGCCAGGTCGATATCGCGGTCCAGCGGGAAGATCGGCCGCGGCACCGAAGGGTAGGGCAGGGTGGCGTAGTTGGGTGTGCACAGGGCCCCGCTGTCACACACCACCACCTTGCCCGCGATCGGTTCGAATGCCGCTCGGAAATGCTGCATCGATTTAAGCGCGACGACCTTGCTTGCAGCCGGGTCGATACCGAATGCCGTGAACTGCGCGAGGTCCAGCATTTGGGCGGGCAACGAGACCACCAGAATATCGATCCCGTCCACCCGCAGCACCACGGTCGGGCCCCAGCTCTTGTCCAGCCCGCCCGTCATGGGCCCATCGGCAAAATAACGGCCGTCACTCTTGAGCAGCAGGGTGCCCTGCAGGTCCAGCGGCCCGCCACCGAGAGCGGGATCGGTCTTGCCTCCCAGTTGCACCTGCACCTGGGCGCCAACGGCGCAGCCATGCAGCTGCTGCACGGTCTGCGGGTCCACGATGGGGCCGAAACACGCCTGGTGCACCTGTGCCTCGAGCAGGGCACGCAACAGGGCTGTGGCGTCACCGTATCCACCGCCCCCAGGGTTGTCGGCGTAATCGGCGATCACCAGCGGGCCGCCCGTGCCGGGCCAGTCGCGCGCCATGGAGGCCGCTTCCTGCACGCTCAGGAACTGGTTGATGACCGCGTGGCGTTGCCGCCAGATATCGTCGGCAATGCCTTGCGCAAAGTGCTGGTGTGCTGCCAGGTCACCTTGTGCGGTCACCAGCACGGTAGGGCCGATCTCGGCAATGTCAGCGCGGGCAAACCCCGCATTCAAGCTCACCGCGAACACATCGGGATGGGCTTGCTCGTAAGCCCTTGCCTGCTCCAGCCGGGCGCGCATCGGCCCGACGTCCGTGCGCCCGCCGTTGACCTCGTCCAGCATCGGCAACCAGGCCCGCACGGTGACGGGTCGAATCTCTCCGGTCATGGTGCGTTGCAGGAGCTGGCCCGCCTCCAGACCGGTGGCTCGCATGTCCACATGCGGGTAGGTGCGGTAGGACACGATGATGTTGGCGTGTTGGCACATGGCCCGCGTCACGTTGGCATGCAGGTCGAGCGTGATGGCAATCGGCAGGTCCGACCCGACCACGGCCCGAAGACGCGAGAGCAATTCACCCTCGCCATCGTCATAACCTTCGACCGCCATGGCGCCGTGCAGGCCCAGCAGGATGCCGTCGAGCTGGCCCAGGCGCTGCCTGGCCGCGTCCACGATGGGGCCGGCAAGGCGTTCGAAGGCATCCCGTGTGACGCGCCCTGCGGGCTGCGCGATGGCGCTCAGCACATGCTGCAGTTGCCAGCCGTGGATCCTGGCGGCATCGAGGAAGCCGGAGAGTTCGGTGTTCGAGTGACCCCGCGCCGCCAGCGCCGAGTCGTGGTCCAGAAAACAGTCCTGCGCTTCGAACTGCGCAAACGCCGTGGGCAAGCGGCTGAAGGTGTTGGTTTCGTGGGCGAATTCAGCGCTGAGCACGCGGTAGTGGGGCATCGGTCTTGGGGAGTTGGAGTGGGGTGAGGTTGAATTTTAGGTGGCACGTCGAACCGGCTGGTGCAGAATCGAGCCGCCCCTGTTTCACGCCTGCAAGGATTTGCCGATGCGTTTCACCTTCCTGTCACTTCTGGCCCTGCTGTTCGCGTCGACGGTAGCGGCGCAGGGCTTTCCGACCAAGCCGATCCACTGGATCGTTCCGAGTACGCCGGGTGACGGATCGGACATCACCGGGCGCCTGATCGCCGACAGGATCTCGCGCGAACTCGGCCAGTCTGTCGTGATCGACAACAAACCCGGCGCCGGTGGGGTGCTGGGTTCGGAGGCGGCAGCCCGCGCACCGGCCGACGGCTATACGATGATCGTCGGCAATGCCGGCTCCCACGGAATCAATGCCGCGATCTACACCAAGCTCGGTTACGACGTGCTGAAGGATTTCGTGCCGGTGGCCCTGCTGTGCACGGCGCCCAATGTCATGGTGGTCAGCCCCGCCACCAAGGCCAGAACGGTGGCCGAATTTATCGGTTTCGCCAAGGGTCAGGGAGGCAAGATCAACTATGCCTCTGGCGGCGTCGGCAGTTCCTCCCACCTGTCGGCCGAGTTGTTCAAGAGCCTGGCGGGTGTGGAGATGACCCACGTTCCATACAAGGGCGCTGCTCCCGCGGTGGCGGCAGTGATGGCCGATGAGGTGAACGTGATGATAGGTAACCTGCCGCCCCTGCTGCCGCAGGTCAAGGCCGGCAAGGTGCAAGCGCTGGCGGTCACGACCGCGCGGCGCCACCCGAGTCTGCCTGACGTGCCTGTACTGGCCGACACGCTGGCCGGGTTCGAGACGCTCGCGTGGTTTGGTGTACTGGCTCCGGCAGGTACCCCGAAGGTGGTGATCGACCGCATCAACACGCTGGTCAACCAGGCGCTGGAACAGCCCGACGTGAAGGCCCGGTTCGCCACGCTGGGCTGCGACCCGGCGCCCTCGACGCCGGAGGCCTTCGGCGCGCGTGTGACCGGCGACGTCCTGCGCTGGAAGAGACTGGCAGCCGAGAAGAGCATCCGCGCCGATTGATGCCAAGCGCCGCGAGCGACAACTACAGGGGGGGGTCGCCAGCTGCATTCCAAATGTCTCTGCGAAACGCAACTTGTTGCTGTTGTTGGTGCAGGACACCCGGGCGCGAAGAGCCTGCGGTGAGGCCCCGGTCAATGGCTGGGAGCCGCTGCTGGAGACGGCTTGCACCCGCATCCGATATGACTTCGAACGGCAGAAAGTGCCGGCACACCACTCGAGGCCTTGATCCAGAAGCTGCGCGCCATGAAAATGACCGACATGGTCGCCTGGCTCACACGGAACCCGGACCATCTGTTCAAGACGCAGGGCGGCGGCTTCCCGCGGCTGGACAAGATCGTCGGCGGCCAGTTGCCGCAAACGCTGGACGCCTTCACCGACCCCATCTGGGCAGGGCCGGCCGAATGACCAGAGAGTGGCGACCTACGGATCAAAGTGCTAAAGTAATGACTCCTTACTTTTGGGATTTTCTACCATGCTCGCCAAGATGACCAGCAAGAACCAACTCACCCTGCCCAAGGCCATGACGCAGGCTGTGGGGGCCGGCGAATACTTCCAGGTGGAGGCGCGCGAAGGCCAGATCGTGCTGACGCCGGTGCGTATCCAGCGCGCCGACGCGGTGCGGGCCAAGCTGGCCGAACTGAACCTCAGCGAGGTCGACCTCGCCGAAGCCGTGGCCTGGGCGCGCACGGCTGCGCCAGCGCCGAAAGCGGCGAAGACGGCCAAGCCGGCCCTCAGGCGCCGCACTCCCGCATGACGGCACGACGCGTCGGCACGCGCCAACCCCGGCCTTGGCGCGTCGTGCTGGACACCAACGTTGTCATTTCTGCGTTGCTGTTCACTCGCGGCCCGGGGGTGCGCGTGCGGCACGCATGGCATGCCGGCCAGGTGCTGCCCTTGGCCAGCC
>JAYVRP010000392.1:0-1999 GCA_043776215.1 Rhodoferax sp.
GGACCGGGTAGCTCAGGATCGACACCCAGCGACCGCTGGCGGGGCCGATCATGGCATCGGTGGCGGCGAATTTCCCGGCGCGCAAGCCGTTGCGGAACCAGTCCGCATTCGTGAACACGCTGGCCGCCGGTGGATTGCGCAGGAACGAGCACACCACGTTCGCCTGCTGGTCACGCAACCCGAGGGTCACGAACTGCGGATGCAGATCGACGTATTCGGCCAGCGACCGGCCGCAGAAGTCCGGATTCAGTGCCCGGGCCATCGGGCGTGCCGCAAGTCGCGCCAGGACGGTTTCGCTCTCACCCAGGTCGCGCTGCAGATCTGCGGCGGTACTGGTGGCGAGCAGTCGCACCGTCTGGCGTGCTGCCTCGCGGGTATTCTGCAGGTTGGTGACCAGCAGCGCGGACATCAGCGCCAAGACCGGAACCATGATCGCCAAGACCAGCGTCGTGAGTTGCGCGCGTATGGACAGGCGGCTGAGCAGGTTGGTCATGTCATTGTCCCGTTGGCGCGCCCAGGGCGCCGGCCGCACCGGGGCGGCCAAAGAAGTAACCCTGGAAGGCATCACATCCGGCCTGGGCCAGGAAGTCACGCTGATCCGCAGTCTCGACACCTTCTGCGATCACGCCCAGGCTCAGCGTGTGCCCCAGTGCGATGATGGTGCGGGCGATCACGGCATCGCTGGGATCGGTCAACACGTCGCGCACAAACGACTGGTCGATCTTGAGCTGGTCCAGCGGCAGCCGCTTGAGATAGGACAGCGAGGAGTAACCGGTGCCAAAATCGTCGAGCGAAAACCCGACACCGAAGGCCTTGAGTGCGTTCATCTTGGCAATCACGGCTTCGACATCGTCCACCAGGGTGCTTTCGGTCAGTTCCAGCTTGAGCAGACGGGGATTGGCGTTGGTCCTGCGCAAGGCTGCGTCGACATTGGCGACGAAACCAGTCTGAGCGAACTGGGACGCACTGACATTCACCGCCATGGACCAGCCTGCGCGCGCCGGATCCGCGGTCCACTGGACCAACTGTGCGCAGGCGGTCTCGAGCACCCACTGCCCCAGCGGCAGGATCAGGCCGGTCTCTTCCGCCAGCGCGATGAAATGGGCTGGCGACAACATGCCGCGCGTCCCATGGTTCCAGCGCACCAGCGCCTCGGCTCCGATGGGTGTGCCGACGCGATCAACCTGGACCTGGTAGTGCAGTACGAACTCGTCCCCGGCCAGGCCACGCCGCAAGTCCTTCTCCTGCGCTTCATGTGCAATCACCACCGCCTGCATGGCTGGGTCGAAGAAGCGCGCGGCGTTTCGGCCGACCGACTTGGCCTGGTACATCGCCACATCGGCCTTCTTGAGCAGGTCGTCGATACCGTCGTGGTCGCCCAGGAACACCACGATGCCGATACTCGGTGTGCTTTCGTGGTGGTGGTGGCGCAGGTTGAACGCTGGCTTGAACACATCCAGGATCTTGGTGGCGACGATCTCGGCCTGCGTGGCCGCTTCGTTGGGCTGGTGGCTCAGCACTTCCAGCAGCACGACGAATTCGTCGCCACCCAGGCGCGCCACGCTGTCTCCCTCGCGCACGCAGGACTGCAGCCGCCGGGCCACCTGCTGCAGCAGCACGTCCCCGACGTCGTGGCCCAGCGTATCGTTGAGTGTCTTGAAATGGTCCAGATCGAGGAACATCAATGCGCCGTGCTGACCGGTGCGTGTGGAGGTCACCATGGCCTGGCGCAGGCGGTCCATCAGAAGACGGCGGTTGGGCAGGCCGGTCAGCAAGTCATAGAAGGCCAGGCGCCGGATTTCCTCCACGTCGCGCCGGTGCTGGGTGATGTCGCGCACGATGCCGATGAAGGTGCTCTGTCCGCCGCGTGTGATCTGCGACACGACCAGACTCATGGGGAACAGGCTGCCGTCCTTGCGCAGGCCCTCCACCTCGCGGGCCACACCCAGCATGCGCGACTCGCTGCCATCGGCCTGGCCCGTCAGGAAACGGCCGTAGT
>JAYVRP010000393.1:0-1997 GCA_043776215.1 Rhodoferax sp.
ACGGGAACGGGCAGGCTGTTGATCGCCTCGGCGTCCGCATCTGGCTGGTCGGCCAGTCGGCCAGCAAGGTTCAGTACTGCGGCCAGCGGAACGAGAGGCCTGGCAGCCAGAGGATCGGAAGCCAGCAACAGTGCACGCACGATGGAGCTGGGGAAATTCCAGCGACGGGCGAGCTCCGCAGTGATCTCGCCTTCATCGAAACCGGCAAGTTGCCGTTCCCGCTCCCAGCGTTCCCCGGGTGCGCAAGGCAAACTCTCCAGTCCCACGATGATGTCGGGAAGTGCCTGTGCAATGATGAGTTCGCCCAGGCGCAGCATCAGGCCACTGAGCCAAGCGCGCTGGCGGTCCTCGTCGATGCTCTCTGAAAGCCACTGGGCATAACCAGCGCAGTGCACGGCGTAGCGCCAAAACGCTGCACCGTCAATGCCGTGGGGCACAGAAAAGGCATTGTGCAGGCAGGCAGACAGGGCCAGTGCACGGACCTTGGACAAACCCACCAGGCTCAACGCACTGTCGAGTGTGGCCACTTTGCGCGGCAGGCCGAATGCGGCACTGTTGGCAAGGGCGAGCAATTTGGCAGTCAGCGTCGGGTCCTGGGCGATCAGTTGGTGGATCTTCGATACCGGCGTGTCTTCGTCGTCCAGTGTGGTGATCAACGCCAGCCCGACCTCGGGCATCACCGGCAATGCAACGGATTTGAAGAAAGTGGAGATTTCAGGCATGGGGCCCCTTGGTTGAGGGGGCTTGCAGCCGCATGGACACCCCCGTCGTGATTTTGACCGATAGCGGCTCGGTCTGGTGCTCCCGGCGGTTGGCCGGAAATTGCCACAATAGGATATTTTTGGGCCTTTGAACCATGAAATTTGCCACGCGACTACAGAACGTCGAAACCTCCGCGATCCGCGAACTGTTCAAACTGCTTGGTAAACCCGGCATCATCAGTTTCGCGGGCGGTTTCCCCGATCCGGCGCTGTTCGACGCCGAGGGCATCCGGGTGTCGGCAGACGCCGTGCTGTCCGGCAACGCCGGCACGGTCTTGCAGTATGGTGCCACCGAAGGGTACGAGCCACTGCGCGAGGGCATCAGCACCTTCATGAAGGCCAAGGGGTCCACGGTGCCTGCGCAGGGCTTGATCGTCACGACCGGCAGCCAACAGGCACTGGACCTGATCGGCAAGACCATGATTTCTCCCGGAGACAAAGTCATTGTCGAAGCCCCGACGTTTCTGGCCACCATCCAGTGTTTCCGGCTGTACGGTGCCGACCTGATTGGCGCCCCGATTGATGCGCATGGTGTGCAGGTGGACGCACTCGAACGCCTGATCGAGGAACACAAGCCCAGGCTGGTGTATTTGATCCCGACCTTCGGCAACCCGAGTGGCGCCACGCTGAGCCTGGAGAGGCGTTTGCGCATACTGGAAATCGCCGCACGTACGCAGACGCTGGTGGTGGAGGACGATCCCTACGGCGAGTTGTATTTTGGCGAACCACCGCCGCCAAGTCTTCTGGCCCTGAGTGACGATGTGCCCGGCAGCCGGGACTGGCTGGCGCATTGCGGAAGTTTCAGCAAGATTCTCAGCCCGGGCTTGCGGGTGGGGTGGCTGGTGGCGCCCCAGGAACTGTTGGCCCGGGCCACCATGTGCAAGCAGTTCAGTGATGCCCACACCAGCAACCTGTCGCAGGCAATTGCCGCCCATTACCTGACACAGAACCGCCTGGCCACCGCGCTGGATACGGTTCGAAAGACCTATGCCAACCGCGCGGGTGTAATGGCGGAGTGTCTGCGCAGCGAACTGGGCGATGCCGTGGTGTTCGCCACGCCGCAGGGCGGCATGTTCTTTTGGGCCCGCCTGACGCAAGGCCGCGACGCCGGGGAATTTGCCCGTCGTGCGATCGATCACTTGGTGGCGTTCGTGCCCGGGGCGCCGTTCTACGCCAACCATCCGGACCCCAGCACGCTGCGCCTGAGTTTTGCAACTGCGGATGTGGGCAGGATCC
>JAYVRP010000394.1:0-1996 GCA_043776215.1 Rhodoferax sp.
TCGGTGACACCTCACCGCGCCTGCAGCAGCCGCAACTGGTAGTGTTTGCGGGCGACCACGGTCTGGTGGCGCAAGGCGTGTCGGCGTTCCCGAGCGATGTAACCTGGCAAATGGTGGAGAACTTTCTCGCCGGCGGGGCTGCGGTCAGCGTGCTGGCACGCCAGCACGGCATCGAATTGACCGTGGTGGATTGTGGTGTGGCCCATGATTTCCCGCCCCGCGGCGCGCCGCTGCCCGGCCAACCCCGGTTGCTGGTGCGCAAGGTCGCGCACGGCACGGCCGACGCATCCCTGCAAGCGGCCATGACACCGGCACAGTGCCAGCAGGCACTGCTGCACGGGCAGCTGCTGGTGCGTGAATTGCCCGGCAATGCGCTGCTGCTGGGAGAAATGGGGATTGGCAACACGTCGGCCGCGGCGATGTTGCTGTCGCGCCTTGCCGAACTGGATATCGCTTTGTGCGTGGGGGCCGGCACCGGACTCGACGCTGCGGCCGTGGCACGCAAGACCGGGGTGTTGCGCGCCACGCTGGAACGCCATGCCGCGCAAGTGGCACCCATCGATGCCCTGGCCGCGCTGGGCGGATTCGAGATCGCCACCATGGTGGGCGCGATCTTGCAGGCAGCGCAGGAGCGGCGCGTGGTACTGGTGGACGGGTTTATCGCGACTGCGGCGGTGTTGGTGGCGCACGCGTTGCAGCCGCACGTACTTCAGCGCTGCGTGTTTGCGCATTGCTCGTCCGAGCGCGGGCATGCGCGCATGTTGCGGCACCTGGGCGCGGAGCCCCTGCTCGACCTGGGTTTGCGCCTGGGCGAGGGTTCCGGCGCGGCGCTGGCTTGGCCCTTGCTGCAGTCGGCGTGTCTGGTGCTGTCGGACATGGCCAGTTTCGAGTCTGCCGGTGTGTCGGGCAAGTCCGGGTCATGACATTTCTGCGCCACTACCTGCTCGCGCTGCAGTTTTTCACGCGCATTCCTGTGACCGGGGCATTGGCCGCCTGGGTGGGTTACAGCCCGGAGATGCTGCGGGCCAGCGCAGCACATTTTCCCGGTATCGGCTGGCTGGTGGGTGGCCTGGTGGCGGTCATCAGTGCCACGCTTTTCGCCGTGCTGCCCGACAGCCCGATGGCGCCTCTGGCGGTGGCAGTTCTTGGCACAGTGGTCAGCGTCCTTCTGACAGGGGCGTTCCATGAAGACGGCCTGGCCGATGTGGCCGATGGACTGGGCGGCAGCAGCGACCGAACCCGTGCCCTGGTCATCATGAAAGATTCCAGGGTGGGGGCTTTCGGCGCGCTGGCCCTGGTGCTGATCGTGCTGGCCAAGGTCTCCTTGCTGGCCCTGGCCGGGTCGGTCGACACGGGGGTGATGGTGTGGGGGCTGTTCGCCGCCCACGTGGCCTCGCGCAGTTTCCCGCTGCTGCTGATACGCGCCATGCCCCATGTGGGCGACGCGGCTGGCTCCAAGTCCAAGCCGCTGGCGGACCAGATCAGCATCTCCAGCCTGATGGTTGCGGTGCTCTGGTTGCTGGCGGCGATAGCGCTGGTGGCGGGTCTCGCTGAGGATGTGCCATTGGCCATGCCCATGGCTTGCGCCGCGCTGGCGTGCCTGTGGATGTGGCGTTGGTTCGACACGCGGCTGCAGGAGTTCACCGGCGACTGCCTGGGCGCCACGCAACAGGTGTGCGAGGTGGCCTTCTACCTTGGCCTGGTCATGACACTGTGAGCACGCGGCCGTGAACCTGTGGCTCGCGCGCCATGCCCAGCCCCTGGTCGAGGCGGGTGTCTGTTACGGCGCCACCGACATGGCGGCCGACGACGGCGCCACGCGCATCTGTGCCGCCGCGCTGGCGCAGGCCGTGCCTGGCAGCGCGCAGGTATGGAGCTCGCCCCTGCGCCGCTGTGCACAACTTGCAGCCGACTTGCAGGAACTGCGGCCCGACCTGCGGTACCGCGCGGACCCGCGGCTGGTGGAGATGGACTTCGGTTGCTGGGAAGGTGTGCC
>JAYVRP010000395.1:0-6426 GCA_043776215.1 Rhodoferax sp.
GGCACCATTGTGATCGCACTCGTCGGCGGCTGGATCTTCGGTATCAATCCGCTGACCATCCTGAACATGCTCAGCGGCGGCGGTGGTGGCGTCGAGCAGGTGCAGCAGGCCCCGGCCCAGCGGCCTCCGGCCGATGACCGCATGGCCAAGTTCGTGTCGACCGTGCTGGCAGACACGGAAGACGTATGGAAGGCCGTTTTCACACAAGGTGGCAAGACCTACCAGGAGCCGCGCCTGGTGTTGTTCCGCGGTGCCACACCCACGGCCTGCGGGACCGGGCAGGCGGCCATGGGCCCGTTCTATTGCCCTGGCGACCAGAAGGTCTACATCGACCTGGCCTTTTATGAAACCCTCAAGACCCGGCTCGGTGCACCGGGTGATTTTGCGCAGGCCTATGTGATCGCCCACGAAGTGGGCCACCACGTGCAGAACCTGCTGGGCATCACGGCCAAGATGGACGATATGCGCAGCCGTGTGAGCCAGGTGCAGTACAACGCCCTCAGTGTGCGGCTCGAACTGCAGGCCGATTGTCTGGCCGGCGTGTGGGCGCACCATGCGCAAAATGCACGCCAGATCCTGGAAAACGGCGATGTGGAAGAGGCCATGAATGCGGCGGCGAAGATTGGCGACGATGCATTGCAGCGTGGCGGTGGCGGGGCCGTGGTGCCTGAGAGTTTCACCCATGGCACGAGCGCTCAGCGCCAGCGCTGGTTCAATGCCGGCCTGCAGGGCGGCAGTGTCAAAGGCTGCGACACGTTTTCGGCGAAGGCCTTATGACGATGTCCACCCGGACCAAAGACTGTCTATCGTTCACTTGGTTGCTCGAATATGCCTGTTGCACGTAACGTCCTCGACCAGTCTCGCTTCAATTCGACTGCACAACTACCCTTTCAACTTCGGTTGGAGGATGTGCGCCTGGCTGTTCAGGATGTTTACGACTTCTTCTTCGACGTGAACACGAACCTCGTGGGTAAGGGACTGGAGCGGCTTGACGAGATGCTGCGACCGGCAATCATGTCGGGGGTGTTGTCCGACATGCTTACCGCGAGTTTGGCCAACCACTCTCGCACATTGGTGGTGAATGACTACTTTAATGGTCATCCAGATCTAGTCGTGAAAGGGCGGTACACCAAGGATTCCGTCAAGGCCGGCGAATTTGGCATTGAGGTGAAGACCACCCGCAAGGCAGGCGGGGCAGTCGATACCCATGGCGCCCGGAATCAATGGATGTGCGTCTTTGTCTACAAGGTTGACAATCAATCCGAACCTGCTAACGAACGGCGCGCGTTGATATTCACCGAGATCTACCTTGGACAGGTGACGATTGATGACTTCCGAAAAAATGCGCGAGGCGAATTGGGAACGCGAACCGCCACGCTTCATGCGGCGGGAATTGCGAAGCTGAGAAGAGGTTGGCTGTACCGCGTCTGAGCTAGGTCGTATGAATCCGACCGATGCAGATCACTTCAGACGGGGCTCGACAACTCTTGTTGGGGACCGCTGAAATTGCGCCTATCCTCGGGTCGCAGCGTTGTTCTTTCGACTTGGCAACTTTTCACCAACATGGAGACTGGCCAACGCTGGCATTGCGTCTTTTGCCAGTTGAAAGTATTCCCGATCCCGTTCTACACCGATACTTTCGTATCCAACGGCTTCTGCTGCAGCCAGTGTCGACCCAGAACCGGCAAACGGGTCGAGCACAATTCCCTTTGCCAATGGCAATACGCCTCGGATCAGTTTACGAAGAAACGCCTGCGGCTTGAGGCTGGGATGTGGCGCGAACATTCTTTCCGATGCCCTTGTCGGTGCCGACTCGATGACATCTCCGAATGGTCGATCAGCGGAAATTCGTCTGAACCCGCCTGTCCCCCATCGTCGCAGGTTGTCCTGGACTCTGCCATCAAGTGGTTTGCGGAAGACCAACCATGGCTCCCACATGGAACGGGGCATGACACTCACTTCGTTGAATTCGACATGTGCGGCCTTGGGTCTGTCACCGCCGCGCATTGTCATGACGAGGCGCGCAATTTCTCCTCGTCTTTCAAGACCAGCGCGGGCAAGTGCTCCAGATACAAGGTAGGAGAGCAAAGGATTGCTTGCAACGACAACGTTTGCTCCGGGCACTAGGACGCGGATCAATCTCCGTGCCCAAGCCTGAAAGAATCGCTCCAATTCTTCCAGGTCGCCTGGACTGAGAACCGTGAATCGCGGCAGCGGCGACCGCTTCACACCATCGAAAGATGGAGGAATACGCCAGACGCCACCTTTTCCCGACCGTAGTTTTTCTTGCTCAGAGTCAGAGTATTCGAGCAGGCCATAGGGCGGATCGGTTACCACCGCGTGAATTGAGTTGGCAGGTTGTCGAGCAAGCCAATCAATGCAGTCCCCCAGGTACAGTGATGCTCGGCCAACTCGAAAGGGAACGGGTTGCTGTGGTACTGCGGATGCTTCAGGTTGCGCCACATCGAAGCCATTCAGCGAGTATTGGGCCCGCTCAGTGCGGAGGAATAAGGCAGGTGTGTTGAGTTGCAGGTAAGACCGGATGGATGACGGTGGTACCGGTCCAATCAATGTCCCGACCGCTCCCGCAATTTCTTGAAGTGACGCCCCGGACCGTCGTGTCTCGAGCACTTGCACGATGGCATCCCTGACCTCACCCGGTCGTCGTCGCATATCGGAATCCTGTAATGAAAAACAGTATTTTAGACGTCCAGACGTCTTGCAACCAGCCTGGTTTGGATTATTGTGGGATTTGTTGCTCGTTGGTTGCATGAAGCATGTCGCAATTTCGGCACGTCCGAATAGGGGGATAATCCAAGTTTGCCCAAACCAAGGGGCACCACCCGCCACGCGGCCCAAAACAGGCCCGGTGGCCATCCTCCTGCAGGTACTGATGAGCGACGCCGTAGCCACACCGATAGTTCCCGAGCGCATCGACGCTTTTTCCCAACTTCAGCTTGCAGCGCCATTGGCACGGGCCGTCTCCGACATGGGATACGAGTCCATGACGCCGATCCAGGCGCAGGCCATCCCGGTGGTCCTGCAGGGCCACGATGTGATGGGCGCCGCCCAGACCGGCACCGGCAAGACCGCCGCGTTTTCCCTGCCACTGCTGCAACGCATGCTGGCCCATGAGAACACCTCGACGTCGCCAGCCCGCCATCCGGTCCGCGCGCTGGTGCTGCTGCCTACGCGGGAGCTGGCCGACCAGGTCGCCAAGTCGATCAAGGATTACGCAAAATACACCCAACTGCGCTGTACGGTGGTTTTCGGTGGCATGGACATGAAACCCCAGACGCTCGAACTCAAGCGCGGGGTCGAGATCCTGGTGGCCACCCCGGGGCGCCTGCTGGACCATATCGAAGCCAAGAACGCGGTGCTCAATCAGGTCGAGTATGTCGTTCTCGACGAAGCCGATCGCATGCTCGACATCGGCTTCCTGCCCGACCTGCAACGTATCCTGAGCTTCCTGCCCAAGCAGCGCACGACCCTGCTGTTTTCTGCGACGTTCTCGCCGGAAATCAGGCGTCTGGCCAACAGCTACCTGAAAGACCCGGTGACGATCGAGGTGGCGCGGCCCAACGCCACGGCCAGCACTGTCGAGCAGCATTTCTACAGCGTGGGTGACGAGGACAAGCGCCATGCCCTGCACCAGATCCTGCGCCAACGCGGCATGAAACAGGCTTTCGTGTTCGTCAACAGCAAACTGGGTTGTGCCCGCCTGGCCCGGTCACTCGAACGCGAGGGCCTCAAGACCACCGCGCTGCACGGCGACAAGAGCCAGGACGAACGGCTCAAGGCGCTTGACTCTTTCAAGAAGGGCGAGGTCGATCTGCTGGTGTGTACCGATGTCGCCGCGCGCGGCCTCGACATCAAGGATGTACCGGCGGTTTTCAATTTCGACATCCCTTTCAACGCAGAAGATTACATCCACCGGATCGGGCGCACGGGTCGTGCCGGTGCCTCCGGCCTGGCGGTCAGTTTCGTGTCCAAGTCGGATGGGCGATTGATGGGCGACCTGGAGAAACTGCTGAAGTCCAAGATCGAACTCGAAGCCATCGAGTTTGACGAGGACAGCCCCGATATCCGCAAGCAGGGCCGCATCAATGACGGTCGGCGCATGTATGCGGGCGACGAGGTCCCTGACGAGCCACGCGGGCCCTCGCCGAGCCGGGCGCGTTCACCATCGGACGGCAACCGGGACGTCCAGCGCGCCGAACGCTCGCCCCGGCGTGACTATGCCAGGCCGCCACAGGTTTCGCGCGACCCGTTCTTCGACAAGCCCTACGAAGCAACGCCGAGCGCGACCCAGGCAGCGCCCGCCTGGGAGCCTTCCGTGGCGCGGCCGGTGCGCAGCATCTCCGCCAACATCAAGTCCAAACGGCGTGTAGCTGCATTGTTCAAGACCGACACGCCTGCCGAACCCGTTGCAGCCCTCGCAGCGCGTCCCGCAACCGAAGTCGCGGTCGAAACAAGCGGCAGCTGACGCGCCTCGTCGGCGTTTACCCTCCGGGTCGTCGGGCCTGGGCGCAGGGCACCTGGATCAGTTCACAGGCCGGGTGGGGGGCCCCGGGGGCCGGCATCACACGCACGGCGCTCAGGGAACCACCCCAGACACAACCCGTGTCCAGTGACAACACATCGGCGCGGGCCAGCCAGCCCAGCGTCGACCAATGCCCGAATGCCACGGTGGTGACACTCGTCTTGCGTCCCGGAACATCGAACCAGGGCAGGTAACCCTCGGGTGCGGCGCCGGCACCTTCCTTGGTATCGAATTCCATATTCCCGTCGGCAGTGCAAAAACGCATGCGTGTCAGCGCATTGACGATCACCCGCAGCCGTTCCATGCCTGACAACCCGTCGTCCCAGCGAGACGGCTGGTTGCCATACATCTGCGCCAAGAAATCGTGCAGTCCGGGGCCGCGCAACATCTGCTCCACCTCGTGTGCCAGAGCGAGGGTCTGCTGCGCCGTCCAGGAGGGGAGCACCCCCGCATGCACCATCAGGACTTCATGACCGTGCAGGCTTTCCAGCATCGCCAGCGCTTGCATGCGCAGCCACTCCAGCAAGGCATCGCAGTCGGGCGCCTGCAGCACGCCGTCGAGTGTGTCATGGCGGTGTGGCGGCTGCACCCCCTGTGCCACGGCGAGCAGATGCAGGTCGTGGTTGCCCAACAGGCAACGTGCCGAAGCCCCCAGTTTCACCGTGCGCCGTAAAACGGCCAGCGAATCCTGTCCCCGGTTTACCAGGTCGCCGAGCAGGTACACGGTGTCGCGGCTGGGGGAAAACGCGATCTTCTCCAGCAGTTGCTGCAGGGCGCTGTCGCAGCCCTGGATATCGCCGATCAGGTAAAGTGCCATGGTGTCGATTCTGCCCCCGGCTTTATGGATTTCTTGCTGATTGCGCTGCTGACCTTGCTCAACGGCGCATTTGCGATGTCCGAACTGGCGTTGACGGCAAGCCGCAAGGTTCGCCTGTCCAACATGTCGGAGGCGGGTGACCGTGGCGCGCAGGCGGCGCTGGTCTTGCTCGACAACCCGACCCGTTTCCTGTCATCGGTGCAAGTGGGTATCACCTCCATCGGCATGCTCAACGCCATCGTGGGCGAGGCGGCGTTCAGTGCCGGCGTTGCGCAATGGCTGGAAGGCTTCGGTATGTCCGCGCGGGTGGCTGGTTTCACGGCCACCGGGATTGTCGTTACGGCCATCACCTTCATTACGATCCTGTTCGGCGAACTGGTTCCCAAGCGCATCGGGCAGTTGTACCCGGAGTCGGTGGCGCGCCTGGTGGCGCGCCCGATGACCTGGGTGGCGACCGGCGCGAAGCCGTTTGTCTGGTTGCTGGCCGCTTGCACCCACGGCGTGCTCAAGTTGTTGCGCATTGACACGGCCGGCAACCGTGCCGTCACGGAGGAGGAGATTGCGGCCAGCCTGGAAGAGGGTGTCGACGCCGGTCTGATCGAGGAGCACGAGCACCAGATGGTACAGAACGTGTTCCTGCTTGACGACCGGCCGCTGACATCGATGATGCTGCCGCGCGCTGACATCAAATGGCTGGAGGCCGCCGACTCGGTGGCGCAGTGCCTGCGCAGGGTAGCCGAAGACGGTGAACGCGGAACCCACTCCTGGTACCCGGTATGCCGCGGCTCTCTCGAAGACGTGGTGGGCAAGATCAGTGTGGGCCAGCTGCTGCACCTCGGTGTGGCGCACGACGGCAGCATCGAGTTGCACGCGCAAAACGCGGTGTTCGTGCCTGAGACCCTCACAGGCATGGAACTGGTGGAGCAGTTTCGCACCAAGTCCACGCGTATGGTGCTGGTGGTGGACGAATACGGCGTGGTGCAGGGCATGATCACACCCAACGACCTGCTGGAGGCGATCACGGGAGAGTTGCAGCCCCATGCCCAGGTCGATGCCTGGGCCACCC
>JAYVRP010000396.1:0-1995 GCA_043776215.1 Rhodoferax sp.
AATATCGAAGGCATCGACCTGCAGGCCCTGGCGCGCCAGCCAGACGCTGTTGCGCCCCTCCCCATCGGCGACAGACAACACCTGCTGCCCGGGTTGCCATACCGTGGCGTGGGTACGCAGCCAGTGGTTGGGCTCGGTGCCAAACACGTAGCCATCGGTTGCAAAGCGGCGGTTCCAGGTGCCGGCGGGGTCGGCGAAGCTGCCTGCGGATGTGGTGCTCACTGTGGGCTCCTTGTAGGATTTCGGCAAGTGTCGGTGGTATGCAGGAAAACCCTGAAATAAAGACATCTCCAAACCTTTATATTAGCAAGTACCGAATTTATGCTGAATCAAGACACGGACATGAAATTTGCGCCTGCAGGGCAAGTGGGGCCGGTTTCCTTGCTGGCCGAGGCAGCCTTGAGTGACCCGGACGCCCGGACACTGGCGGACTGGATTCTTGCCGTTGCGAAGTAAAACACGAAAGCTCCACCATGAAAACTGCACATGACCTCGTAATAGCCGCCAAGGCGCGTATCCACGAAGTGGCGCTGGCGCAAGCCGAAGAGGCCATCCGCGATGCGGATGTTCTGATCGACGTGCGCGAAGCCGATGAATACGCCGCCGGGCATATCCCCGGCGCCATGCATGCCTCGCGTGGCCTTCTGGAATTCAAGCTCAGTGGCGCACCGGAGCTGGCTGCACGCGACATCCGGATCGTGCTGTATTGCAAGAGCAGTGGCCGCGCTGCGCTCGCTGCATGTGCGCTGCACGACATGGGTTATCTGCATGTGCAATCCATCGCCGGTGGTTTCGATGCCTGGGCGGGTGCGGGCAAACCGGTGGCCAAACCCCAGCTGCCAACCTTCGAATAAGCGACTTGCCCGTGACGCGCTGGGCCCGTTACCGTGACGCGGCCCTGACCGACGATCTGATCGCAGCGCTCATCGTCACGATCCTGCTGGTGCCGCAAAGCCTGGCGTATGCCTTGCTGGCGGGCCTGCCGCCGGTGGTGGGGGTGATGGCCAGTTTGCTGCCGATCGTTGCGTATGCGGCGTTCGGGTCGAGTTCCGCTCTGGCGGTCGGCCCGGTCGCGGTGCTGGCCATGATGACGGCGCAAGTCGTCGGGCCGGTGGCGCAGATTGCAGGTGTGGCAGCACCCATGGTCGCCATGGTGCTGGCGGCCGAGATGGCGGTGGTACTCCTGCTGGCGGCGCTGTTGCGGCTGGAGATGCTGGCCGCCCTGCTGAGTGCGCCGGTGCTGCATGGTTTCATCACGGGTGCGTCGTTGGTGATTGCCCTCGGTCAGGTGCCGCAGCTATTGGGCTTGCCGATCCGTGGCAGCACGGCGCTTGACATGTGGGCGTCATGGCAGCAGTTGCCGGGCCTGTGGCCACATGCGGCGACAACCGGTATCGGTCTGGTGGCATTGGCCGCCCTGTGGGGGATGCGTCGCCATGGTGGCGCGGTGCTGGCACGCCTGGGCTTCCGGCCGCGCGGGGCGCAGTTGCTGGCCCGCACAGCACCCATCGTGGTGGTCATCTCGGCCATTGTGTGGATCGCCGCGTTTCCCCAGTGGAGTCAGGGTGTCGGCCTGTCGGGGCGGATTCGTCTGGGCGATGGGCTGGAGTTTGTCATGGTGTGGCACGCGCCCTGGACGGTATGGCAGGCACTGCTGGCGCCGGCCACCCTGCTGGCCCTGGTCGCCTTCGTTGAGAGTCTGGCTGTGGCCGAGGCCCTGGCTGCGCGCCGGGGCGAGAAGATATCCCCCCGCAAGGAGCTTCTTGGCCTGGCGGCCGCCAACGCGGCGGCCAGCCTGAGTGGCGGGATGCCGGTGACGGGCGGGTTTGCGCGCAGCATTGTCAACTTCGACGCGGGCGCGCGCACGCGTATGGCCGGAGTGTGGACGGCCCTGTTTCTGGCGGTGGCGATCATGCTGCTGGGGGATTGGCTGCAGTTTCTGCCGCGCGCCGTGCTGGGGGCCACCATCATCGTCGCCGTGCTCTCGCTGGTGGA
>JAYVRP010000397.1:0-1995 GCA_043776215.1 Rhodoferax sp.
AATATCGAAGGCATCGACCTGCAGGCCCTGGCGCGCCAGCCAGACGCTGTTGCGCCCCTCCCCATCGGCGACAGACAACACCTGCTGCCCGGGTTGCCACACGGTGGCGTGGGTACGCAGCCAGTGGTTGGGCTCGGTGCCAAAGACGTAGGCGTCGGTCGCGAAGCGGCGGTTCCAGGTGCCGGCGGGGTCGGCGAAGGGGCCTGCGCAGGTGGTGCTCACGGGTGTTGCCTGGTGGGTGTCGGGGAGTGACGGCAGTATGCAGGAAAACGCTGAAATGAAGATATTTTCCAACGTTTATATTAGCAAGTATCGAATTCAAGTGGGATGAAGACGCGGATATGAAATTTGCGTTTGCAGGGCAAGTAGTGGTCGGTGCCGATGCCGGCATGGGTGGCCCTGAGTGACCCGGACGCCTGGACACTGGCGGACTGGATTCTTGTCGTTGCAAAGTAGTACACGAAAGCTCCACCATGAAAACTGCACATGACCTCGTAATGGCCGCCCGGGCGCGTATCCACGAAGTCGCGCTGGCGCAAGCCGAAGATGCCATCCGCGATGCGGGCGTTCTGATCGACGTGCGCGAAGCCGACGAATACGCCGCCGGGCATATCCCCGGCGCCATGCATGCCTCGCGTGGCCTGCTGGAATTCAAGCTCAGTGGCGCGCCAGAGCTGGCGGCACGTGACCTCCGGATCGTGCTGTATTGCAAGAGCAGTGGCCGCGCCGCGCTCGCTGCATGTGCGCTGCACGACATGGGCTATCTGAACGTGCAATCCATCGCCGGTGGTTTCGATGCCTGGGCGGGTGCGGGTAAACCGGTGGCCAAACCCCAGCTGCCGACCTTCGAGTAGGCCGCGTGCCCGTGACGCGCTGGGCCCGTTACCGTGACTCGGCCCTGACCGACGATCTGATCGCCGCGCTCATCGTCACGATCCTGCTGGTGCCGCAAAGCCTGGCGTATGCCTTGCTGGCGGGCCTGCCGCCGGTGGTGGGAGTGATGGCCAGCCTGCTGCCGATCGTTGCGTATGCGGCGTTCGGGTCGAGTTCCACACTGGCGGTCGGCCCGGTCGCCGTGGTGGCCATGATGACGGCGCAGGTCGTCGGGCCGGTGGCGCAGGCTGCGGGAGTGGCAGCACCAATGGTCGCCATGGTGCTGGCGGCCGAGATGGCGGTGGTGCTTCTGCTGGCGGCGCTGTTGCGGCTGGAGATGCTGGCCGCCCTGCTGAGTGCGCCGGTGCTGCATGGGTTCATCACGGGCGCGTCGCTGGTGATTGCCCTAGGTCAGGTGCCGCAGCTGCTGGGCTTGCCGGTCCGTGGCAGCACGGCGCTCGACATGTGGGCATCGTGGCAGCAGTTGCCGGGCCTTTGGCCACATGCGGCGACAACCGGTATCGGTCTGGGGGCGCTGGCTGCCCTGTGGGGGATGCGTCGCCATGGTGGCGCGGTGCTGGCACGCATGGGCTTCCAGCCGCGCGCCGCGCAGTTGCTGGCCCGCACGGCACCCATCCTGGTGGTCATCTTGGCTATTGTGTGGATCGCCGCGTTTCCCCAATGGAGTCAGGGCGTCGGCTTGTCGGGGCGGATTCGTCTGGGCGACGGGCTGGCGTTTGTCATGGTGTGGCACGCGCCCTGGATGGTATGGCAGGCACTGCTGGCGCCGGCCACACTGCTGGCGCTGGTCGCATACGTCGAGAGTCTGGCTGTGGCCGAGGCCCTGGCTGCGCGCCGGGGCGAGAAGATATCCCCGCGCAAGGAGCTTTTTGGACTCGCGGCCGCCAATGCAGTGGCCAGCCTCAGTGGTGGGATGCCGGTGACGGGCGGGTTTGCGCGCAGCATCGTCAACTTCGACGCCGGCGCGCGCACGCGTATGGCCGGTGTGTGGACGGCCTTGTTGCTGGCGGTGGCGATCATGCTGCTGGGGGATTGGCTGCAGTTTCTGCCGCGCGCCGTGCTGGGGGCCACCATCATCGTCGCCGTGCTCTCGCTGGTGGA
>JAYVRP010000398.1:0-1991 GCA_043776215.1 Rhodoferax sp.
TACCCGCACTGGCGGTGCTGGGCATTTTCTCGGTGATGTGGCGCTGGAACGATTTCCTGTGGCCCTTGATCGTGCTGAACCGTGAAGAGGTCTTCACATTGCAACTGGGCCTGGCGAGCTTCCAGGGCGAACTCGACACGCAGTGGCACTATCTGCTGGCGATGACCGTCATGACGCTTGCACCGGTGGTGGTGATCTTCGTCTTCCTGCAAAAGTACATCACGACCGGTATCGCCTCGAGCGGCCTGAAATGACCCGCAGCGGGCGGGTGCGGTTTATTCAGATCGTCGCGCGGGCTTGCGCCTCGATCCATTCGCAGACGGCCCGGACTTCGGGGGCGTCCCGCGCCCCGGGACGCGTCAGCACATGGTAGGCCCGGCTCGGGTGATACACGGTGTCGAACGGGCACACCAGGCGACCGGCCTCGACCTCTCCGCGAACCAGCGGGAAGATGCCCATGAACACACTCTGCCCATCGAGTGCGGCTTGCAGGACGATGTTGGAGTCGCGCATCGTGACCTCCTGCGCGAACTTCAGGTCATCGAGTCCGACCAGCCTGAGCCAGGACGTCCACTCTTCGCGGTCCCATTTATGGATGATGGGGTAACGTGCGAGGTCGCCGGGCTCCTTCAAGCCCCCCAATCGCTCCAGCAATGCAGGGCTGAGCGTGGGCGTGAACGTCACCTCGAACAGGCGGCTGGCCTGAAGCCCGAGCCAGTCGCCATCTCCCCAGTCGATCATCACCATGGTTTCCATCTGCTCGGCACTGGTGATGCGCGGGCTGTGGTGCAGCACCAGGTCGATGTGGGGGTATAGCTGCTGGAATTTGGCCATGCGCGGCAGCAACCAGCGCGAACCGAAAATCGGCCCCACCGCCAGGGTCACCGTCTTGCGGTTCAGCAGGATGAAGGTGTCCACCTCCTTGCGGATGTCGTTGAGCGCCCTATTCACCACCCGGGCCAGCGAGCGCCCAGCGTCGGTCAGCACGATCTGGCGCGTCATGCGCGTAAACAACAGGCAGCCCCATTCGGCCTCGAGTTGCCTGATCTGGCCGCTGACGCTTTGCGGCGTCACGCACAACTCCTGGGCCGCGGCCTTGAAGCTGAGCAGCCGGGCCGCCGACTCGAACGTCTTCAGGGCGGTGAGCGGCAATCGCTGGTGGGGCTGCATGCGGGCGAGTTTAGGGGCCGGGGAAGTCGCCAATGTAGCTGATGTTGCGGACCATGCAGAGTTCAGTGCATGCTTGGCATGGTAGACTGGTCATGTAACTAGTCAGTAGGAGTTGTGTCATGCAGATTTGGCCGATTCAAGACGCGAAGGCGCGCTTCAGCGAGTTTCTTGAGACTTGCCTTGCCCAAGGGCCACAGATGGTGACCAAGCGTGGAAGCGAGGCCGCCGTATTGGTTCCGGTGGACGAATGGCGCCGCCTGCAAGCCGCGGCCAGACCCTCTTTGAAGCAACTGCTCCTTTCCAGCGAAGGAAGAGTGGGCCTCGTCTTGCCGACACGGGGCCGGGCGCGACGGCGCAAGCCGGCCATGGTGAGTTGACCAGATGTATTTGCTCGACACCAATGTCGTATCCGAGCTGCGCAAGCCGAAGCCGCACGGCGGGGTTGTGGCATGGCTACAGGCGGTGGACGACCTGCAACTACATCTCTCGGCCGTCACTGTAGGGGAGATCCAGGCCGGGATCGAGTTGACCCGCGAGCAGGACAGTGCCAAAGCGGACGAGATCGACGCCTGGTTGGAGATGGTGGCAACGTCCTACAACGTGCTTCCGATGGATGGGTCTGCATTCCGGATGTGGGCACAGCTGATGCATCGCAAGTCCGACACCCTCTATGAAGACGCTATGATCGCCGCGACCGCCAAGGTGCACGGACTGACCGTAGTGACGCGCAACATTGCCGACTTCAAGGTTTTCGGTGTGCCGCTGATAAACCCGTTCAAGAGCGCCTTTTAGGGCTGCTTTTGTGCGTGTATCCGAAGCGC
>JAYVRP010000399.1:0-6407 GCA_043776215.1 Rhodoferax sp.
GCGCCCAACGCAACATACACGGTGACGGCATCGCGGTCCACGATGCGAGGGCCATCAATCGCCGGCAGGTGGCGCGCCGCCATCACCTGGTGCACCACCTGCGCCACCACCACTTCCGGAGCGACGACGGCGGCGGCGCTTGCGTGGGGCATCCGCTGCGGGTGGGCCATCATCCCTGGCGAAATCTCCGGCATCGCCCGCACCGGCGGGTGGCCGGTCGTGGCGTGCCACACCGGCATCACTGTCACGATTTGGCGCCGCGCCGGCCGGCCGGGGCGCCCGGTGCACACGCGGCTTGTGGGCCTGCTCCTCGCGCACCTGGTCCACCATGTCGTGGCGCAGGTTGTCGTCGGCCATGCTGAACTCCTGCCACCAGTCGGCCAGCACCTCTTCCACCTCACCGGTTTCGGCGCGCAGGCGCATGAAGTCGAATGCGGCGCGAAAACGCGCTTGCTCGACCATGCCGTAGGCCGAGGTTCCGGTGCGCTTTTCGAAACGCGGCTGCATCAGCCAGATCTCGCGCATGTCGCTGGCCAGTTTGCCGCCGCCCGACACATCGCCGATGCGCGACTGGAACACTTCGTCCACCGCATCCTGCAAGGCCGGAAACGGTGCCGGCCGTGCCTGGCCTTCGAGGCGCAGGTTCCAACCCTCCAGCACATCGGACCACAACACACACGCCAGCAGGAAACTCGGTGCCACCGGCTTGCCCTCGCCCACCCGGCGGTCGGTATCCTGCAGCGCTGCGCGAACAAAAGGTTGATCTGCCCGCTGCACCACCACGTCCAGCAATGGATAGATGCCCTGGCCCAGACCCAGTTCCTTGAGCTGTTCGATGGTGGCCAGCGAATGGCCGGTCTGCAGCAGCTTGAGCATCTCGTCGAAAAGGCGACTTTGCGGCACATCGGCCAGCAAATTCTTCATGGCCACCAGGGGCGCCGCAGTCTTGGGTTCGAGCTTGAATCCGAGGCCGCGCAGCTTGGCCGAAAACCGGATCGCACGGATGATCCGCACCGGGTCTTCGCGGTAACGTGTGGCCGGGTCGCCGATCATGCGCAGCGTGAGTTTTTTGGCGTCCTTGATGCCGCCGTGGTAATCGACCACCACCTGGGTTTCGGGGTCGTAATACATGGCGTTGATGGTGAAATCACGCCGCACCGCATCTTCCTCCTGCGGACCCCAGACGTTGTCGCGCAATACGCGGCCGCTGGAATCCACCGCGTGTTTCATGCCGGCGAGCTCGCTGCGGCTGGTGCGCTCGTTGCCAGCCACCTGCTCGGCGGCGGCATTGTCGAGGTAGGCCCGGAAGGTGGATACCTCGATCACCTCGTGCTCACGGCCACGGCCAAACACCACATGCACGATGCGAAAGCGCCGCCCGATGATGAAGGCACGCCGGAACAGCCCCTTGACCTGCTCGGGCGTGGCATTGGTGGCCACGTCGAAGTCCTTGGGGCGCAGCCCGACCAGCAGGTCGCGCACGGCTCCTCCCACGATGTAGGCCTCGAAGCCGGCTTGCTTGAGGGTGTGCACCACGGTGGCGGCACGTTCGTCCACCAGCTTGGGGTCAATGCCGTGCTCGCTGACTGGCACCTCGTGCCGCTTGCCGAAGCGGGCGCGGGCGGTGCGGGAAGCGCTCTTGCCGAGCAATTTGTCAATGAAATTCTTGATCATGTCGTCTTGGGAAACAGGTCCAGTATGCGCCATCCGCGGGTCGCGGCAATGGCGCGCAATCGGTCGTCGGGGTTGGTGGCCACGGCGGTGTCGGAATGCTCCAGCAACGGCAGGTCGTTGCTGGAGTCGGAATAGAACGTCACGTGTACATCGCGTCGTTGCAGCGCGTGTGCTGCCAGCCATTGCTCAAACCGCACCACCTTGCCCTCGCGGGCCGATGCCACACCACGGATCTCGCCGGTGAGCCAGCCCGTGCCGCCGGGCCTATTGTCGTGCTCCAGCTCGACCGCCATCAGCTCCGGTACTCCGAACGCATCGGCGATCGGCCGCGTGACGAATTCGTTGGTGGCGGTGATGATGACCACCAGCTCACCCGCGCGCTTGTGTGCACGCAACAGGTCCAGTGCCTCCTGGCGCATGGCCGGGCGCACGACGGTGCGCATGAAATCATCACGCGCCGCCAGTGCCGCGGTGCGCCCCTGGCGGCGTACCGCTTCGGTGGCAAACCGAACGTAATCGCGGATATCGAGTGTCCCGGCCTGGTACTGGGCATAAAAATCGTCGTTGCGCCGCGCGAATTCGACCGGGTCGGTCCAGCCGATGGTGGTGGTGAATACCCCCCAGGCGTAATCCGAATCGATCGGCAGCAAGGTGTGGTCGAGGTCGAACAACGCGATACGTGTGGCGCTCATCAGGCAACCTCCATGCTGCGCATTGCGGTGCGAGCCCCTTCGGGCGGCCGTGCGGGGCTCATGTCAACTGTTTTCCATCATGGCGCGGATCATGGGGATCGTGATGGCCCGTTTGGTCTGCAGCGCGTAACCATCGAGCAGGTCCAGCAACTCCATAAGGCTGCTCAGGTCGCGGCTGAAGCGCGTCAGCATGAAATCCATCACCTCATCTCCCAGAAAGACACCCCGCGCGTCGGCTGCCTGGCGCAACACGGCCCGCCGCTCCGGCTCGCTGAGCACCTTGAGGCCGAACACATGGCCCCAGCCCAGCCGGGTGCGCAGGTCGTCGCGCACCTGCAGCGCTGCCGGGGGTGCGTCGCCAGAACCCAATACCCAGCGTTGATGGCTCTGGGCGTTCACAAACCAAGTGAACGCCGCATGCTGCTGCACGGACGAATACAAGTGCACGTCATCCAGCACGATGGCGGCCCAGGTCTCGCGGTACTCGTCCGGCTCGGGTTTGGATGCATCCATCCACCCGACCACGGCCCCCTGCCCGCGCACGGCCTCGCGCACGGCCTCGAGCAGGTGTGTCTTGCCGCTGCCGGACGGGCCCCACAGGTAGGTCGGCACCGGCGACCGGGTGGCGGCACTGCTGCGCGAGCCGACCCACAGGGCCAGGTGTTTTTGCACCGCCTCGTTCGGCCCGGCACAGAAGTTCTCCAGCGTGGGCCCGGTTGCCAGGCCGATGTCGAGCGCAATCTGCTTCATTCCTGGATCATCGACCCATATACAGCGTGCTGGACAGATACGCCGACCAGCCGCGCCGCATGGCCACCAGCAACACCGCGCTGGCTGGCAGGGCGATCAATACACCGACAAATCCGAGCATTTGCCCGAAGGCGAGCAAGGCAAAGATGGCCGCCAGCGGATGCAGGCCGATGCGTTCGCCCACCAGCCGCGGCGTCAGGTACAGGCTCTCCACCAACTGGCCCAGCCCATACACCACCGCCACCATCAGCACCGCCTTGCCCGGGCCGCCGGCGACGGCAAACTCCAGCAGGCCAGCCAACGTGGCCAGGACCAACCCCAGGCCGAAACCGAGATAAGGCACAAAAACCGCCAGGCCGGTGAAAACCCCGATCGGCAACGCCAGGTCGAGCCCGAACAAGGCCAGGCCCACGCTGTAGAACACCGCCAGAATCAACATCACGAGCAGTTGGCCGCGCAAGTACTGACCGAGCACCGCGTCGGCCTCGCCCGTGAAGCTGTCACATGCCGCACGGGCACGTGTGGGCACGAGGCGCAGCAGGCTGGCGACCAAACGGTCCCAGTCCATGAGCAGATAGAAAAGCGCGACCGGAATCAGCACGGCATTGCCCAGGATCGCGAACGCCACGCTGCCGCCAATCTTGAGCGAGGCCAGGACCGAGCCGAATGCATCCTCGACATTGGCGTTCAGGTACTTGAGTACGAAGGCCTTGATATTGACAACATCCAGCGACAACTTGATACCAAACTGGGCAAAAAGCGGCTTCAAGACTTCATTCAGCCGATCGAACAACACCGGTACCTGGTCGCGCAACAGTGGCAACTCCTTGGCCAGGATCGGAACAATCAGCAAGGCCACTCCGAGCAATGCAATCACCAGCAGCAATTCAACCACCACCACCGCAAGCAGCCGTGGCAAGCGACCCCGGCCCAGGCGGTCGAGCCAGTTGACCAGCGGTGTCAGTGCGTAGGCCAGCACGGCGGCAACCACGAAAGGTGTCAGCACCGGTGCCAGCAGCCAGATGACAAAAGCCACCAGCGCCGCGATAAGGCCCCATGCTGCTGCGGCTTTTTGGGTGGCGGTGAATTGCATGCGGGGGAGCGGGGTTGAACCCGTAGAATCTGGACAAATTCTATCGGGGTCCGCCGCCACCCCGGTCAAGCGCCCCTCGCGCGCGCACTGCGGGCACTTGTCACTCGTTTTTCTGCTGATTGCCATGACCACTTCTGCCGCCGCCCCTTCTCCGCTTTCCTACAAAGACGCGGGAGTCGACATCGCCGCAGGCGACGCGCTGGTCGAACGCATCAAGCCACTGGCCCGCAAGACCATGCGCGAAGGCGTGATAGCGGGGATCGGCGGGTTCGGAGCCCTGTTCGAGGTTCCCAAGCGCTACCGCGAGCCGGTGCTGGTCAGTGGCACCGACGGCGTGGGCACCAAACTCAAGCTGGCATTCGAGTGGAACATGCACGACACCGTGGGGATCGACCTGGTTGCCATGAGCGTCAACGATGTGCTGGTGCAAGGGGCGGAACCCTTGTTCTTTCTGGACTACTTCGCCTGCGGCAAGCTTGATCTCGACACCGCCGCGGCGGTGATCGGCGGCGTCGCGCGCGGGTGCGAGTTGTCGGGTTGTGCCCTGATCGGCGGCGAAACCGCGGAAATGCCCGGCATGTACCCCCCCGGCGAGTACGACCTGGCAGGATTTGCAGTGGGCGCAGTCGAAAAATCCAAAATCCTCACCGGCAAGGACGTGCAGGTGGGTGACGTGGTACTGGGCCTGGCCAGCAGTGGCGTGCATTCCAACGGCTTCAGCCTGGTGCGCAAGTGTATGGAGCGCGCACAGGGCCGCTTGCCCGAGAAGCTGGACGGAAAACCCTTTCGCGAAGCCTTGATGGAACCCACGCGCCTGTATGTCAAACCGGTGCTCGCCGCACTGGCGGCCCATCCGGTCAAGGCCCTGGCCCATATCACGGGCGGCGGCCTGCTGGAAAACATCCCGCGTGTGTTGCCCGAGGGCCTGGCAGCCCACCTGCGCCAGGGCAGCTGGCCGCAGACTGAATTGTTCGCCTGGCTACAGGCCACGGCGGGTATCAGCGACCAGGAAATGAACCGCACTTTCAACAACGGCATCGGCATGGTCGTGGTGGTGGCAGCCGCCGACGCTGAAGCGACCAGCCGCACGCTGCGGGAACTGGGTGAAACCGTCTACGCCATCGGTACCATCGCCCCGCTGGGCACGGGTGCAGCGGTCGAGGTCCGCTGAAAGCGGCGCCGGCTGCCTACCCGCTGCGCGCGCGGCGCAACTCGGCAACGCGGGCTGAAATCGCGTCCAGGTCGAGTGCCTCTTCGACATTTCGCAGGTAATTTTCCAGATCTTCGACGGCCGCGCCCGTATGGCCCAGTTCGGCGTGGGCCAGACCCCGGTCCCGGTATTCGGCCCAGGCCCCGGGCAACAAAACGACCAGGCGGTCCAGTACGTTGAGCATGCGTGGCCAGTCTTCCTGGGCGCGGTGGATCTCCTTCAGGTTGCGCAACACGCGGGCGATGATGTCGCGCGAGGGCGCTGCCTGGAGATACAGACCCAGAGGCACCTCGAACTCATCGACCAGCCCGCTGCGCCTGCGAAACGGCTCCAGTCGCTCTGCGAGTTGATCGCGACTCAAGGATTGCCCGTCGACAGGATCAATGACCACCTGGCCCTTGGGCAGGTTCACCTTGACCATGAAATGGCCCGGGAATCCGACACCACGGGCTGCCAGACCCATGCCCTGCGCGAGTTCCAGCCACAGGATCGCCAGCGAGACCGGAATGGCGCAACGCGTCTTGAGCACCACACTCACATAACTGTTGTCAGGGTCGTAGTAGTTGTTGACATTGCCCCGGAAACTCAAGTCACGGAAGAAGAACTGGTTGACCGCGCGCAGTTTTTGCAAGGGCACCGCGTCGACAGGGACGCGGCGCTTGAGGCGCGCCAGCAATTGGTCCACTTCGCCCAGTACCTGCTGCACATCCAGGTCCGGGTATTCGTCCTGCGCAATGCTGATGGCGGTTTCGAGCAGGGGAAATTCCTCGTCACTTTGCACCAGAGCGGCGAAGTACTCGAGCGGTGTGGGGACGGAGTAGGACAACTGCATGCGCAACAGGTCGGTGGAAAGGTGAATCGAATGCCTGGCTGCTATTCTGACGACGAATGACACGCGTGCCAAGACGCAAGCGGGCCGGCCAAACAGGTTGGCAAGAGCATCAACGCCTCAGCAACTGGCGCAATTTCAGTCCGGCGGCCCACAAGG
>JAYVRP010000400.1:0-6400 GCA_043776215.1 Rhodoferax sp.
GCCGGTAGCGAATACTTCGCGCAGCTTGTCGCACACCAGATTGACGATGGCCTGGAAATCCAGCTGGCCCGCCACACCGTGCTGGATGGCGCTGATCACTTCGAGCTCGCCTTCGCGCGCCTTCAGCGACGCTGCAAGCTGCTCCACCTGCTGTTGCAGACTCAACCCGCCCGGTACACCATCCGGCTTGATCGCCATTTCAGACTCCCGTCCTGGAAGGCACGTTGTTGAGCGCATCCACCAGTGCATCGACCCGGATCGGCTTGGTGATGTAGTCGTCCATGCCCGCCGCCAGGCAGGCCTCGCGGTCGCCCTGCATGGCGTTGGCCGTCATGGCCACGATGCGCGGGCGCTCCAGGCTCTGCCAGCGGGTGGTGATCTGGCGTGCGGCTTCCAGGCCGTCCATCTCGGGCATCTGTACGTCCATCAGCACCACGTCGTAGACCTGCCTCGCCACCGATTCCACCGCCTCCACGCCATTGCTGGCGAGGTCCGCGCGGTAACCCATCTGCTGCAACAGGCGCATGGCGAGTTTCTGGTTCACCACGTTGTCTTCGGCCAGCAGGATGCGCAGCGGATGGCGTTGGGCCATCTCGGCGTCCATCTTGGGCTTGACGGTCGTCACGACTGCCTCGGCCGCACCGTTGGGTGAGAACAACCTGGCCAGGGTGTCGAACAGGTGCGACTGGCGCAGCGGCTTGCTCAGGTAGGCGGTGAACAGGCCCTGGGTGTCACCCGCCTCGCGCCGTCCCAGCGAGCTGAACAGCACCAGCGGCAGCTTGGGCCGGCGCAGGTGGATATGCCCGGCCAGGGTCAGGCCATCCATCTCGGGCATGTGCATGTCCAGCACGGCCACGTCGAAGGCCACGCCCGAATCGAGCCAGCGCAGGGCTTGACCGGCGGACTCGGTGTCGCGCACCACCATGCCCCACTTGGCGGTCTGCAAGGTCAGCACCTTGCGGTTGGTGGCGTTGTCGTCCACCACCAGCACGCGCTTGCCTGCCAGCGCCGGCTGCAGGCCGAGGAACTCGCGCCGGTTGAGGTGAGGCGACTCAGCCACCAGTGCCCTGATCGTAAAGATGAAGCTCGACCCGTGGCCCAGGCCGGCGCTCTGCGCGCGCATCGTACCGCCCATGAGTTCGGCCAGCCGTTTGCTGATGGCCAGGCCCAGGCCAGTGCCGCCGTATTTGCGCGTGGTGCTGGAGTCGGCCTGGCTGAAGCTCTGGAAGAGGCGCGCCATGCCTTGCTCGCTCAAGCCGATGCCGGTGTCACGGATGGCGAAGGTCAGCTCGACCTCGTTATCCACAGACCGTTCGCCCTGAGCCCCGATCCGTTCGCCCTGAGCCCCGATCCGTTCGCCCTGAGCCCCGATCCGTTCGCCCTGAGCCCCGATCCGTTCGCCCTGAGCTTGTCGAAGGGCTTCGACAGGCTCAGCCCGAACGGGAGTGGAGACATCAGCCCGAACGGGAGTGGAGACATCAGCCCGAACGGGAGTGGAGACATCAGCCCGAACGGAGACGGAGCGTGGGACGGGGTGGGACGTCACTGTCAGCACCACCTCGCCCGCCTCCGTGAACTTGACCGCATTGGCCAGCAGATTGAGCAGCACCTGGCGCAGCCGTGTCACGTCGCCATTCACGGCCACCGGCACGTCGCCCTCGAACAGGTAGGCGATGTCGAGCCGCTTGTCGGCAGCACGCGTGCTGATGAGGTCCAGCGCCGACTCCACACAGTCGCGGATGTCGAACGGGTGCGCCTCGATGTCCATGCGCCCGGCTTCGATCTTGGAAAAATCAAGAATGTCGTTGATGATGGTCAGGAGCGCATCGCCCGAGTCGCGGATGGTCGAGGCGAAATCACGCTGTTCGTCGTTCAGCGGCGTATCCAGCAGCAGCCCGCTCATGCCGATCACCGCGTTCATCGGTGTGCGGATCTCGTGGCTCATAGTGGCCAGGAAGCTGCTCTTGGCCTCATTGGCGCTTTCCGCGGCGGCGCGGGCTTCCTGTGTTTCCTTGGACATCTTCGCGTTCTGGATGGCGATCACCGCCTGGTCAGCAAAAATCTTGATCAGAGCGATTTCCTTCTCGCTGAAGGGTTTGACCGGAACGCGCGCAATACCCAGCGCGCCGATGCCCTTGCCCTCCCAGACCAGCGGCACATACAACTCGGAATGGTCCCCCATCCACTCGTTTGCAGCCCGCAAAGCCGGTGGGACGCCCTCGCCATGCAAGAAGTCCGGATAGTGCAGGATTTCCCGCTTGTGCGCGACATAGGCGTGTATCGTTCCCCGAATGGGTGCCGGGAACAGGCGCTGAAGGTACTCCGCCACTTTGGGAAACAGCGGGTCCGAGGGAAACTGCGGCACCGGGTCCAAATAAAGGTGCACGAGCCCATCGTCGCCTATCAGTCCGATGTTCACGTAGTTGGTATTCAATAGCCGCCGCGCACTGCCCGTAATGCTCTCGAACACCGGTCGCGAATCCGCCACCGACCGGCTGATCACCTGCAGCACTTCAGCCGAGGCGGTTTGCTGTTCCAGCGCCTCCTTGGTCTCGTTGAACAGGCGCGCGTTCTCGATCGCGATCACCGCCTGATCGGCAAAGGTCTTCAGCAGTCCATGCTCTTTTTCGCTGAACGGGCGCGGCGGGAAACGGGTCACATGGATGGTGCCAATGCCCCGGTCGTTGCGCAGCATAGGCGCGATCAGCATCGAAAAATTGCCCATGATGCCCGCCTTGCGCATGGCTTCGGGCACACCCGGGCCATGCAGAATGTCGGGGTAATGGACGACACGGCGCTTTCGGATCGGGTAAGACTGGTACGACTTCGCCAAAGGGCGAGGGAAGCCCTGATTCAAGGTCTCCAGGATCTCTTGTGCGCCACCGATCTGCGCACCATACTCCGGGCTGGCCTCTGCAGCTTCATGGTAGACCATACCGTCCTCGCGCACCAGCGAGATGATCACGTTGTCCCCTGTGAACAAGCGCTGGCAACTGCGCACAATGGCCTTGAATACCGGTGCCGCGTCTTCCACCGAACTGCTGATCACATTGAGCACTTCCGCCGAGGCGGTCTGCTGCTCCAGCGCCTCCCGCGTCTCCTGGAACAGGCGCGCGTTCTGGATCGCGATCACGGCCTGGTCGGCGAAGGTCTGCAGCAGCGCGATTTCCTTGTCGGAGAACGGACTCGGTGGGTGGCGCACTGCGGCTACGGAGCCGATGCCGCGACCATCCCACACCATGGGCGCAAACACAACCGAATAGTTGCCCAGCCGCTCATAAGCGTCGCGCACCGTGACGGCAAGGTCCGGGCTCGCCGCGGCGTCGGCGATGTAGATCGCGCGTCGCTCCCGGATCGCTCGCCCGGTGGCGGTCTGCTCAAGCGGCTTGGGCAGTGTGGCCGACATGCCCTGGATCCACTCGCCGCGCAGGGAGCCGACATGCACTTGTCCGTCTTCGCGTACCAGATAGACCGCCAGCTGATCGGTCTTGAATAGACGTTGGCAGCTGTCCAGAATCTTCTCGAATACCGGTGCAGTGTCGGCCACCGAGTTGCCTATCACCTGCAGCACCTCGGCAGACGCCGTTTGCTGCTCCAGCGCCTCCTGGGTCTCCTCGAACAGGCGCACGTTCTCGATCGCGATCTCGGCCTGGTCCACGAAGGACAGCAGCACGGCAATTTCCTTGTCAGTGAACGCCCTGACGACCTTGCGCGCGATCACCAGCACGCCAATACACTCATCACTTCGCATCAGGGGCAACATCAAAGATGAGCGGGCGCCGCCGTCATACAGACCCTGTTCAAACGGTGGGCGCTCGACCGCCGACCAATCCGGTATGTGCAACATCGTCTTGCTGACGATCACACGATGCGGAAAATAGGCCTCGGGGTCGATCAGAACCGAATTTGGCGAAGGTTCCCGCTGGATGCCGGCGCTACCGCGCAGCGACATGGCGCGCGCACTGTCACCCTCCACGCGGGCCACCCCACCAAACGAAAATTCATCCGTCAATTGGTAGGCCATGTCCATGATGGCGTTGAACACCGGCTGCACGTCGGTGCGCGACTCGCTGATCACCTTCAGGATGGCCGCGCTGGCGGTCTGCTGCTGCAGTGCCTCCTTGGTCTCGTTGAACAGGCGCACGTTCTCGATCGCGATCTCGGCCTGGCTCACGAACGACTGCAAGAGCGCAATTTCCTTGTCCGTAAACCCGCGCACCACAGTGCGCATCACCGTCAACACACCGATGCACTCCGCTGCACGCATCATCGGCATCATGACGGACGAACGGATGCCATCGACCTCGTACACGCGCCGCTCGAACGGAGCCAGGTCGAAGGTGTTCCAGTCCGGTATGTGGAGCGTTTCCTTGGTCAGGATGACGCGTGCCACCAGGTTGTCCTGCGGGTCGATCTTGAGCAAAGTGCCCGAAGGCTTTCTACCGGCGTGGGCACCAAAAGAGATGGCCTTGGTGCGAAAGCCGCCATCCTCGCAGCGCATCACGGCCGCGCCCGTGATGTCAATCAGCCGCGATGCCATCCGCAGGATCGTGTCGAACACCGGCTGTTCGTCGCCGGGGGATTCACTGATGACCTTGAGCACCTCGGCCGAGGCGGTCTGCTGCTCCAGTGCTTCCTGGGTTTCGCGGAACTGGCGCGCGCTCTGGATGGCGATCACGGCATGGTCGGCGAAGGTCTGGAGCAGCTCGCGTTCGGTGGGCCGGAAGCCGCCCGCTGCATCGGGCGCGACGCTGATGTCACGTGTCATGCCGATGGTGCCGATGCCGCGGCCCTCCCACATCAGGGGTGCGGTAATCGTCGAGTAAGTCATGCCAAGTCGTTGCGCCCCTTGGCGCAGCGATTGCGGTACACCTGGGTCATTCAACACATCGCGAAACGCCACTACGCCGCCCTTGGCGAACGTCATTTGCGCCACGGAGTTTTCCAGCGGGACCGGATAGACGGAGCGAATGCCAGCCTCGATTTCCGCTGTCAATGCGTCGCCGAACTGCGCCCGCCCTGCCGCTGTCCAGTGCATGCGCTCGAGGTCAATCAAACCGGCCTGGTTGACAAGAAAGAGCGCCGCCGACGTGCTGGAGAACAACTGCTCGCAGCTATCGAGAATTTTGTCGAACACCGGCTGCGTGTCGGCCATTGAACTGCCCAACACGCGCAAGACATCGGCCGTTGCGGTCTGGCGCGCCAGCGAAGCGCTCAAATCGACAGTGCGCTGGCCGAGCGTTGCCTGCAGGCCCTGCGCCCACCGCACGTTGTCCAGCGCCACCGCTGCCTGCGCCGCCAGCATGCCGATGAGGTCACGTTCAGCGGCCTCAAAGCGGCCGAACGCGCCGTCGACATCCGCGTACAGGAAACCCAGTAAACGGCTCTGCGCCACGAGCGGAGCAAGCAGGCAGGAGCGTTGATCCGCCGCGTCGACATCGTCCGGTCCGTGGCGCAGGCGCAGCCTGCGGGTGCGGCGCGCCTGCACGAGCCAGGGCGTGATGGCTTGCTGCAGCGCAGGGGCTGCTTCGCCCATGGGCAGGAGTGCGCCGGCAATCTGCAGCCCTTGCGGCGCATCCTGCAGCAGCAACACGCGCCGTGCGCCGCAAAGACGTGCCACTTCGCCGATCAGGAAGTCATTCAGGGCGGCGGCGTTGCGCAGGCCATGCAGACGCACGCCGAACGCATTCAGCCACCCAAGGTTTTCGACGTCTTGCGTCGGACGGACAGGCCGCGCCGCAGTCTTCTTTTTGCTCGCCATGTCACGGGTCCTTGTGCCGAGCGGCTTGGGGTTGGCACTCGATGGGGTTGAAAAGGAAGTTTCAGCGGCGACGCCTATGTGCCCAGCATGTGCGTCCTAGCGAAAAGCCAGTGTAGCGGCGCTGGAACCGCGCGCCTCAGGGCTTTCACGGGGGTCGATGGCCTTGGGGCTGGCGCAAAATAGTCCCCTTTGTCCGACACCAACACACGAGGAGTCACCATGGGAACCATGATCAGCTACCAGCGGCCCGATGGCCAAAAAGTCGACGGTTATCTGGCTGAACCCGCGGCCGGGTCCAAGGCGCCGGGCATCGCCGTGATCCAGGAGTGGTGGGGCCTGAACGAGCAGATCAAGGGCGTGGCCGACACACTGGCGTCGCAGGGCTACCGCGCGCTGGTGCCCGACCTGTACCGCGGCAAGGTGGCGCTGGCGGCCAACGAGGCCGAGCACCTCATGAACGAGTTGAATTTCGGCGATGCCGCCGGGCAGGACGTGCGCGGCGCGGTGGCCCACCTCAAGGGCTCTGGCAGCACCAGGGTCAGCGTCACCGGCTTTTGCATGGGCGGCGCGCTGACCATGCTCTCCAGCGTGTTCGTGCCTGAGCTCGACGCCGCAGTGGCCTGGTACGGCTACCCGCCG
>JAYVRP010000401.1:0-6389 GCA_043776215.1 Rhodoferax sp.
CGTGGCAACCAGCAATGGTGGATTCACTGCACATATCGGGAGTGGTGTCCCGAGTCCCTCGTAGTTCCCGGTGCGCTTCGGCGTCCGGGGCGGACAGAAGCACTAATCTGAAATCAACACACCAACGTCGACCAAGAGATTCCCCTGGGCAACTGACAGCCAGGAGGATGAGAAAAAGAAAGACAGCAAACGCGAAACCTGAACATTGAGCTGGAGCAGTTGTGCAGGAACAACCGCAACGGCAGCCACGCGCCCCAGCGCGATCGCAAGCGCCTGCTCGACCCGTTGACGGCCTCTCGATCACACTGTCTTGCGCTTGAACGACAACACTTTGCCGGTAGTGCAGTTGCCCAGATAGTCGGCCCAATGCTGCATCATCTCGGAACGGCCCAAATGTGCGCCGGCTGCCATGGCGCGGGCCTGCAAGGAGGCAAGATTGCCGGCGCACCGCCCGACTGGCCCGCCGCCGCCCGACTTGCCCCCGGCAATAACAGCGTCATGCCGACGTACGCCAGCAGCGAGGCGTTCGTGGCCATGATGCGCAGTGGAAAACGCGCGGACGGAAGCGCCATTGCCGTGATGCCGTTCGAATCGCTCAAGACGATGAACGACACGGACCTGCGCGCCTTGCACATGTACCTGGCCCAGCTGAAGCCGAATTGACTGCCGGTCGCGCTTGGGCATGATGACGGCAGGCATCTGCATACCGTCGGACCATAAGTTGCGGCGGGTTCGGAGAAAGTTGTCGGGCTGGACGAGACTCAAAGCAGATCTACAGTTTTCAGAACTGCTTGCCTGAAGCCAGTCCTTGACCACCTGCCTTGGTCAAGACCAGACTGAGGTCATCAGCGCAGCGGCCCCTTGCGCCCAATCAGCGCACCGTGTTACTTGGCGATGACTGGTTGATAAGTCACCAGTTCCATAATGCCCTGGTGATCTGGCGTGTCAATCGTTGACTTGACGTCCGCCTTCACAGATGGCGCGTACCAATGTGTATCGACTCGCTTCCAGGATCGGCCTTGCCTGTAGGTCCATCCGGCATATTCAATCTTGTATGCCCTGAACTTTCCTGCAGGTACTGTTACTTCTTCGAATGCGACGACCTTCGCGGTCTGTTTCAAGGTTGCCGAGCCTTCCATGTACACGCCCTGGTAGGTCCAGGTCTTGCCGACCTCCAGTGGCCACTCGCGAAAGGGCGTCAGCGACTTCGTGTTGAAAAATGGATTCGTTTCAAATGTCGATTTGAAACTGTCGGTCTTGCCACGATGATTTTGGAAAAGCAGGCCGTCGCCGGAGTTAACGACGGTACGCGTCGGGCTGCGCGCTGCGCCAGTGTCAGGTGTGATCGTGACTCGCCATTCCCAGTTCTCGCCTGCGACAAAATTGTTTGGGAATGCCACCGGCGCACTCTCCTGTGCGTGAATTGCAGCGGCAAATACCAATGCAAGCAGTCCCGCATAGCCGATGAATGGTTTCACTTTTCTGACTCCTGGTACTTCGTTGATGGGTCAGACAAACAGCAAGCCCGTTCCACAGCTATGCTATGCCCCAATCGGTCATTTGTTACCAACTAACGCTCTCCGGCTTCTTCAGTTCAAGACTTGCAGCAGCCCACGCGCCGGTGCCGCCTCGATACCAAATGACGTCCTTGTAGCCAGCGCCAATGGCGTAGAGCGAGGCGTTATAGGACAGCCAGCATTCAGAGTTGACGCAAAGAAATACGATCGGTTTGGCTTTGTCACCGCCGGTGAGCTTGTCCAATGCCGCAGCGAATCGAGCCTTTTCCACGCCAAAGAACTGCCCGTCTCCAATACCGGGCATCCAGAACGCGCCAGGAATTGTTGTCCGGGTTTTCGAGTCCAGTGCATCAATAACGACGACATTCTTGTTTGATTCGAGCAACGCCTTGAGTTCCAGTGTCTTGATTACTCGTCCACCGGGGATCGAGGTTGGTGTTGGCGCATGTGGTGCGGCGCGTCGCGCAGTTGCTGTTGCTTCGACGCCCCAGTCCTTATCTTCATATGCCAACGAGACAGGTGATTTTGGAACCTCCGGAAATGCAACCTGCCCGAATAGAAGGGCTGGAAGGCAAAGAGTCACGAATGTAATAAGCTTGCGTAGCATCATTCCTCCGGTGTTGGTCGTCTCAGCGTTTTATTGAAACTTTCTCAATGTAGCGTCAATCACTCCCAGGGTTGAACTTATCGAGCACACTAATCCGCGAGTCGCCAAGTATTCCGGCCCGCGTTGCGCCCGATCAATCATTCCCGGCGCCCTCTGGCCCTCTTGGATTGTCAGCTCCTGCGAATGACGCGTTCTCCTCCGACAAGTCTTGCCCTCTCAATTGCTTTGTACTCCGGCGCGGCGACGTCGATCATTGCACGCGTAAAGAGCCTCGGCCTGAGCGTGCGGTCGGGCCTGCACACAGGCGAGTGCGAAGTCATCGGCGACAAGCTGGGCGGAATCGCGGTCCATATCGGCGCTCGGATCGCGGGGCTTGCCGGCCCCGATGAGGTCCTTGTGTCCGGCACGATCAAGCATCTCGTCGCAGGTTCGGGCCTCCGTTTTCGCGAGCGTGGCGCGCATCAGCTCAAGGGCGTTCCCGATGCGTGGGATCTCTTTTCCGTCGAAAGGGACTGATACAAGAGCCCGCCCGGACCGTCACGGGTTGTCAGTGCCCGGAATCGGCCGGTCGCCTTTGGAGCAAGTGGACCGGCTCCATAAGGCTGACTGGAATCGGTCGGTGTCGAACAATGCGAGTCGGCTGTAGGCCCTCCTGCGTGTCCGCGCCGATTGAAATTTGACCCACCCTGCCGATCCAATATTGACCCAGAACGGATAGCTGCCGGTTGAATCGGCAACTGTGGATAAGTGTACTCACTGCCTTGTTTTTGACTTCCTCCGCTGGCTCTGGTTTTTGCTTGCAGTATCTGCACGGGGAATGGAGCGAAGGGCGTAGCCGCGCCGTGCCGATGCCAGGCAAACGGGGCTTCTGTGTGGGTCGGCCATCGCCGCCGGGCACGATCCAGCCCTGCGCCAGCAAACACCGCGTCGCCGCTTTCAGGTCGAATCCAGCGCACACGTCACGCTTGAAGGCTTCGGGCAATACCAGAAATTCCCGGGTCCCATCCAGACCCGCCCGGTAGAACCCGGCGCGGTTGATGACGCGTTGATCGATGCTCGCACCCACGTCCTCGAAGCGACTGGCGCCGTGCGTCTCGAAGAACCCGCGCACCTGGGCCAGCAAGAGCCGGTCTTCCCGGTCGCCAGCACCCCCGAAGGAATCGAGCCACGCGGCAAAGCACCCACTTGCCGCCTGGGTGGCTTCACCTTCAACCCAGCCCGTCACCCCATGGTGCGTGGCGAGCTCGCCGGCCACTGCCACCAGGCCGAAACGTTGCGCCACGCGCAGCACCTGCCCGGCCGCATCTGGCGGTGTGTTCCGGGCAACGAACTGGCGCACTCCATTGGTGATGCAGTCGGCCAACTTGTCACGGTCTTTGACGATGGCTCGCAGCCAGACCACACCGGCCGCGCCGTGGTTGCGCGTCGCCGCGTCCTTCAGGGCCAGCGACAGCGCCGCCGGGCTGGCGCAGCCGTTCAAAGTCTCGAAGGCGCCCAAGCCGGCTCCAGCATCGGCATCGAAGTCGGCCAGCCGAATCTCCTGCCCGACGTTGGCCCATTGGTGCCGGACGTTGTCGTCATCGAACCATTCGAGAAGCCGGCCCCATTCACCGCTCTTGTTGTCCCTCGTCTTGGCCATGACCCCCAATGGGGACCACACCCACACCGGCGGCTTCTGGTTGCCCTCGCGGTCGGTTCCGGTGAATAACACCCCGCGCTGAGTCAGCTCGAAGCGACCCCCGCCATATCTGCAGGTGTTGGGCGCATCGTCGGCCGCCAGGGAGTTCGAATTGGCTTGCGTCGCTTCTGACCCAGCGACCTTCGCGCCAACGTCGCCTGGCGCGATGCTCGGATCCAGCTTACAGGCGAGGGCCAGCACATCTGCTGCATTCGCCCCGGGACGGCTGGCCAGCCATTCGACGGCATCGCCTTTGGGTGCAAGCCCCAACAGGTCGACGTTGATCACCCTCACCCTGGAAGCCAATGGCCTCAGCGCAGCCAATACCGCCTCGGCGTAGTGCCGGCCAGGCGCATCGTTATCGGGCCAGATCAACACATCACGGCCGGCCAGCGGCTGCCAGTCCGCAACGCCCGCCGAATCCGTCGCGCCCGACGTCGTCACCAGCAGCCCGAGCGCTGCCAACCGGTCCGCCTTGTATTCGCCTTCGGTGAGGATCACCACGTCGTCGGGGCGCGATGCCAGTTCGTGCAGCCGGTACAGCGGCTTGCCATTGGCGGGCCGCTCGGGCTCGCGCAACTCGTACCCATTGCCGGTGAGATGCATCGGCCGAATCCATTTCTTCCCGCTCGCCGGATGCCTGGCACGGATGCGCCAATAAAGCGGGTTCGCATCTCGGTCACTGTAGGTGTGCAGCGCCTCGAACCGGAAGCCGTTACGCAGGGCGCCGGCAGCCAGCCGACGCGCCGCGCACATCGGCGTTTCCAAGGTGTTGGTCATGGCGCAACCGACCACGCACCGAGCGACTTGGTCGCATCGATGAACCGCAGTGCATGCCGGCGCATGTGGAACGCCAGCACGTCGCCACCACGCGCGCCGCACGCCATGCAGCGAAATGCGCCGGTCGCGATGTGCACCCGCAATGACGGGCTCGTATCCTGGTGGAACGGGTAAATGGCATCGCGCAAGGCACCGCGGCCGAGCAACTTGACGCCTTCGCCGGCGTAGTAGGCCGCAGGCTTGGGGAGCAAGCGACGGTTGAAAAAAATCGCCGGAAATTGTCCGGCATGGGTCGCGTCCTGGGCCGTGTCGCCGCCCGCGTTCCGTGGCCAACCATGCCAGGCTAACGCGCCTCGCGCCGGTGGTCGCGGGCAACCCTGACGCGCTCGGTGATCCAAGCGCTGACTTCTGATTCGAGCCAACCGACAGCGCGCAGACCCAGCGGCACGGGCTTCGGGAAGGCGCCTTGCTGGATGTACAAGTAGATGGCGCTGCGCGCAAGACCGGTTCGGAATTGAACGTCCTTGCGGCGCAGAAACGCTGGCTCGCGTTGGCTGGGTTGAGACATGGTGGTCACCTCGTGGCTGTCGATGGAAGTACCGAAGTTTCCATCAAGAGCCGCCCCTTGCTCGTGCCATTGGAGCTTGAATCAGGCACTGATTCGGCTTGAAGAGCCAAAATGTCTATGCATGCGGGGAGGCCGGACGGTGATTTCCGACGGCTGTCGACAGGTGCCGCTTGATGCAGCGGATCACCTGTATCTACCCTATGCAACGTCGACCAATCAGCCCAAGGATGGACCAGTCGAGTCGGCTGGGGATTGGTCGCCTGTACTCGAAGTCGCAATACGAATCGGGTTGATCGTGCAACCCTGATTCGCGCATACGGCTCCTACGTCGGGTATCAGACGCCGAGGCGGTCTTCCGACCGTAGATGACCGTCCAACCTTGTTACATGACCGTCGCTTCGAGGCGGAAAATGCCTGCGGCCGCCCGGATCTCTTTCATGTGACCATGACCTGGAAGGGGCTTGGTCTCAATCGTCACAAGGCCAACTTGTGCCAACTGGTCTACATCACGTTTGACTGCGCTGCGATCGCGCTGCAATCGCCCGGCGATGACTGTGATGGAACCCGGTTCACCCTTGACGCTGCGGAATACTTCAAGTCGGCTGGCAGTCAGCAGGCGCAGCAGATCGGCAGGATCTTCAAAGCTGACAGTACGCTCCTCTGGCATCGGCAGACCAGCGTCAGCCAATCGTGCCAACGCCTTCCCTCTGCGAAAGAAATCTTGTTCGCTACCTGCCTTGAGAGTGACATTCTTCATGCTGTTCTCCTGAGTGCTGCCCAATCGGCCTGGAACTGATCTTCGATGTCGTCAAAACTCGTAAATGCAACCGCAGCCACAACACCGAAATAGTGCCGGTGGTGATACCCATGCTGGTTGTCATAACCCACCACGCGCCCGTTGTCGCCAGCGTGCAGTGCATGGTTGATGTACGCAAGGTTGTAGCGAGTGACCTGACCTTGCGAATCAACCCAAATTTCACGTCGAAGCTGACCATTTCCACGCCTTGCCGTGATGTGGTGCGTATCGTCGATGATTTTCCGATCAGCCATGATCTACTTTAGCATGGCTGCATCCCTGGTGGCTTAAATTGACTCGGTGCGAGACTGGACTTGACATCGGCGACCGAACCCCTGCCAAGTCGGGTAGCGAAATCCTAGAGGGGGTATTTTTGGGGGTACTTCTGAATATTGAAATCAGAAAAAGCTTATTCCATGCGGGCTAACGGGCATGATATGAAA
>JAYVRP010000402.1:0-1983 GCA_043776215.1 Rhodoferax sp.
TCGGTGGCCCGGCGCTGGGCTTCACCGGCATCGGCTGCGTCGCCCACCACCAGGAATTGCGGATCGCGCGACAACAGGGCGGTGAGCCCGCGACGAAACAGGGTGTGGTCGTCGACCACCAGAATACGGGTGGGGGCGTGGGCAGCTTCGGTCATCGAGAGCACTTGTGGTCAGGCTGGCGCGAACTTGTGCGCCTGCGGGGTCCTGCCGGTATCGGCTGCGTCCAGTGGGGCCAGTGTGAGAAGGATCGAGGAGCCGCGTCCGCGCGCGCTCACGACCTCGAGTCTGGCGCCGACGCGCTGCGCCCGCTCGGCCATGATGCGCAGGCCGACATGCGTTTCGTCAAACGCACCGTCATTGGTGTTGAACCCGATGCCGTTGTCCCGGACCTCGAAGCGCCAGCGTGGCTGTTGCTGAACATCCAGCCAGACCCGCGTGGCACCCGCATGTTTACGCACGTTCGAGAGTGCTTCCTGCACGATGTGCAGCACCTGGATCTGCAGGTCTGGCGCCAGCGGCATGGCGCTGCCCTGCATGTCCAGTGTCGCCGGTATGCCGGTTTGCTGCTCGAATTTTCTCAGCGTGGTGTGCAGTGCCGGCTCGATGTCCTCGGTGTTGGCACGCGTACGGAAATGCACCAGCAACTCGCGCACATCCGCATAACTTTCCCGAACACCGACATCGATCTCGCGCAACACATCTTGCGCCTGTTGGGGATTGCTGGCATCCAGCGCATCCTGCATGAGCTGAACCTGGATCTTGAGAAAGGCCAAGGACTGCGCGATCGAGTCGTGCAGTTCGCGTGCGATGAAGCTGCGCTCCTGCGCTACCGCAGCCTCTTTTTCCAGGGACAGCAGGCGTATGTTGTCCATGGCCGCGGCCAGGTGGGCGGTGAGCGCTTCGAGCAGGGAACGTTCTGCTTCCGACACGCTGCATTGGGCGTGAAAAAACAGGTCCACCTCACCCATGAGGCGCTCGTGCAGGTGGATCGGAATGGAGACGATGGTTTCAAAACCTGCCAGGGCGCAATGCGGCATGCGCGCCGGTTTTGCGCTGCGGATGGGTATCACGCGCAAGCCTGCTACCGACGCCGTGGTTCCGCAATGGCAATCGCCCGCATGCACGCAGTGCTCGGCTGCGACCATGTCCGCCGGCAGGCCGTCGGAGGCCAGCATGAGATAACGCTCGTTGGTCTCGTCCGACCAGCGCAGCGCGGCGCCATCGGCCCTGGCCACGGCGCGCACCCGCTGCACGAAGCCTCGCGCCAGGTCCTGCAGGTTGGTAGCATTGGCCACCAGCGAGGTGACGCTGTACAAGGCTTCGAGGCGTTCGCGCTTTTCCTGCAGTTCGGCGGTTTTCTCCGCGACCCGCGCCTCCAGGTGCCGGTACATCGATTGCACGTGGTCGGCCATGCCATTGAAACCTTCGGCCAGCGTGCCGAACTCGTCGGAGCTGACCCGTTCGACGCGCGCGGCAAAATCGCCGTCCTGCATGCGCTGGATCGCCTGTTTGAGAACACCCACCGGTTCCAGGACGAACAGGTACCCGGTATAGATCAGCACCGTTGCACCGACCACGGCCAAAGCCATCATCGCCAGTTGAGCCAGGTGCAGCAACGCGGTCCAGCGCGACATGTGGGTTTCGATGGACTGCACCAGGGCGTCGATGTGGTCGACAAACACTCCTGTGTCGCCATGCAATTCCACTGTGCTGGTGGTGCGGCCACCGAGCCAGCGCTGGTGGAATGCGGACCAGTCGCGCTCCACTGCCGCGAAACGCGCACCTACCGTATCGTCCCAGGGCACGAACAACGGGCGCTCCGGGTTTCCGTTGCGCAGTTGCTCCAGGCTGCTCGTGAACTCGCGTGCCTGCGCAGGCAGAAGGTCGGCACTGCCGGTGCCCACGGACAGCGCCATGCGGTAGGCCTGCATGCGCATGCGGCCGGCTTCGTTGACTGCTGCGGCACCTCCTTCGAGTTGCCAC
>JAYVRP010000403.1:0-1981 GCA_043776215.1 Rhodoferax sp.
TGTCACGGTCTACAACCGCAGCGCGGGCAAGGCCAAACTGTGGTGCGACGAATTCGCCTCGACGCCATCGGCGCGCAGCGCCGGCACGCCCAAAGCAGCCGTTGCGGCGGCCGACATCGTCTTTTGCTGCGTCGGCAATGACGACGACTTGCGCAGCGTGACACTCGGCGAGGACCTGGGAGACGGCACGCGCTCCGGCGAAGGTGCATTCGCTGGCATGCGGGCCGGAACGGTCTTTGTGGACCACACCACCGCGTCCGCCAACGTGGCACGCGAAATGGACGTGGAAGCCAGGAAATGCGGCTTCCAGTTCGTCGATGCGCCCGTGTCTGGCGGCCAGGCCGGCGCACAAAACGGCATGCTCACGGTCATGTGTGGTGGCGACCAGGCTGCATTCGACACGGTGGCGCCGGTGGCGATGGCCTTCTCGCGCGCCTTCACCTTGCTGGGCGCCAGCGGGGCAGGTCAACTGGCCAAGATGGTGAACCAGATTTGCATCGCTGGCCTGGTCCAGGGCTTGGGCGAGGCCATTGCTTTCGGCCAGAAGGCGGGGCTGGACATGGAGCAGGTGCTCGACGTCATCGGCAAGGGTGCTGCCCAAAGCTGGCAGATGGACAACCGCGGCAAGACGATGGTGGCCGACAAGTTCGATTTCGGTTTCGCCGTCGACTGGATGCGCAAGGACCTCGGCCTGGTCCTCGAAGAGGCCCGGCGCAATGGCGCGCGTGTTCCCGTGACGGCACTGGTCGACCAGTTTTATGGCGACGTGCAGCAGATGGGTGGTGGCCGCTGGGACACCTCCAGCCTGCTGCGGCGCCTGAAGTAAGGCGCCCGCTCCGGTCAGGACTTCGGCGCGGCTGGTTGCGGCAAGGTACGCTGGAGTTCTTCCTCGGAGATGATCTCCAGGACACGCACCACTTTTTGCACACCCCCCGTACTGCGCGTGATTTCGGTGGCCCGGTTGGCTTCACGTTGCGTCACACGCCCCATCAGGTAGGTGGTACCGCGCTCGGTCACCACCTTGAATGAGTTGGCAAAGATGTCCTTGGCATCGACCATCGCCGCCTTGACCTTTCCGGTGGTCAGCGAGTCCGACGAGCGCTGCGTGAGGGTCGAGTTGCCCAACACACCGAGTTCGTTGACGATCGACCGCACGTTCTCGACGCGCGAGATGATCTGCTCCACTGTTTGCCGATCCTGCTGGTTCGGGACCTCTCCTGTCACCAGTACCTGCCGGTTGTAACTCGTGACATTGACGTGCACCCGGTCGCCCAGGTTCTCGCGGATGCGGCCTGCGGCCCGCAGCTCGATGCCTTCATCCTCCAACTGCGCCCCGGAGGTGCGCCGGTCGGTCGCCACCAATGCACCCATGGCCGCCCCTCCCAGCATGATCGGTGCGCAGGCACTCAGCGCCCCGCCCAGGGATACGACGCAAATGGCTGTCGCAACAAATCGACCCGCGCTGATCTTCATGGTGTTGGTTCCTCTTGTTCACCCAGCAATTGTGTGTCCACAGCGTCGCACATACAGTGCAAGGCCAGCAGCTGTACTTCGAGAATGCGGGCCGGTCGATCATGCGGCACGCAGACATGGACATCGGTGTCACCTAGCAGGTGCGCCATTTTCCCGCCACCGTGCCCGGTCAGCCCGATCACCACCATCTCGCGTTCATGGGCAGCCTGGATGGCATCGATCAGGTTGGCGCAGTTGCCATCGCTGGACAGGGCCAGAAGGACATCGCCCGAACCACCCAGGGCGCGAACCTGCCGCGAAAACACCGAGTTGAAGGCGTGTCCATTGGCAATGGCCGTCAGCGTGGAACTGTCGGTGGCCAATGCAATCGCCGCAAGCTCCGGGCGCACCCGCTCAAAGCCGCCCACGAAACCGGCTGCAAAGTGCTGGGCTGCCGCTGCCGACCCGCCGTTGCCACAGGCCAGCACCTTCCCGCCGCTGGTCACGCACACCATCAGCGCCTGCACGG
>JAYVRP010000404.1:0-1979 GCA_043776215.1 Rhodoferax sp.
CCGCCGCGTGCGCTGGGTCAGCGTAACACGAGGCGATGTCGCCGTCGCGCCGCGCCGCTATGCGGTAGGGCACCGGTTTTCCACTGGCATGCTCGAAGGCGTGCAGCATGTCGAGCACGCTGTAACCCACCCCGGTGCCGAGGTTGATGGCGCGGCACTCGGCGTGGTGTTGCAGCCATTCCAGCGCCTTGAGGTGGCCCAGCGCCAGGTCCACCACATGGATGTAGTCGCGCACCCCCGTGCCATCCGGCGTAGGGTAGTCGTTGCCCCAAACATTCACGAACGCGCGCCGGCCGACCGCCACTTGCGCAACGAAGGGCAGCAGGTTGTTGGGCGTTCCCTGCGGGTCTTCGCCAATCAGGCCGCTGGCATGGGCCCCCACCGGATTGAAGTACCGCAGGATGGCCATGCGCCAGAGCGGGTCGCTGCGGTGCAGGTCGCGCAACATGTCCTCGATCACGAGCTTCGTGCGCCCATAGGGGTTGGTCGCCGAGAGCGGGTGGTCCTCCGTCAACGGCAGGCGTTGGGGGTCTCCGTACACGGTCGCGGACGAGCTGAACACCAACTGCCGCACACCACAGGTGCCCATCGCCTCCAGCAGGCGCAACGTGCCGGTCACGTTGTTGTCGTAATAGGCCAGCGGCTGCGCCACGGATTCACCCACCGCCTTCAGCCCTGCAAAGTGGATCACGGCCGTGGCCGCACTGCTGCGCAAGGCCGACTCCAGCGCCGGCTGGTCGCGGATGTCCCCGTCGATCACGCGCAGTCTGCGACCCGTGATGCGCTCCACCCGTGCCAGGGCCTCGGGCTGGCTGTTGCAGAAGTTGTCGAACACCGTCACGTCGAATCCTGCGTCGAGCAGTTCGACACAGGTGTGGCTTCCGATGTACCCCGCGCCGCCGGTGACAAAAATCATGTGTACCTCACTTCGGGGCCAGGTAAGCCGCCAAAATATCCACGATGCGCACGGCGGCATGGCCGTCCCACAATGTGGGTCGGCGACCCTGTTTGCCTTCGCCGCGCAAAATCCTGCGGGCTTCTGCCACGATCACCGCCGGGTCGGTACCGGCCAGCACATTGGAGCCTTCCTCCACGGTAACCGGCCGCTCGGTGTTCTCGCGGATCGTGATGCAAGGCACACCGAGCGCGGTGGTTTCTTCCTGCATGCCGCCGCTGTCGGTCAATACGACGGCCGCGTCTTTCCACAGGTTCAGGAAAGCCATGTAGGCCTGCGGCCCTACCAGCGTGATGTTCGGGCCCAGGTCGATGCCGAATTTCGCGAGATTCCCCCGTGTCCGCGGGTGTACCGGAAAGATCAGCGGCAGTTCGGCGGCAATCTCCTTCAGCGCCCCGCTGATACGTTGCATCATGGCGGCATCGTCGACATTGCTCGGGCGGTGCAAGGTGATCACGCCGTAACGCCCACCATGGGCCGAGCGCGCGGCCTTGTAGGCGCTGGTCTCGAAACCGGATGCGTCCGTATGCTCCAGCTTCTGCGCCTGGTACAGCAGGTTGTCCACCATCACGTGCCCCACGTAGTGGATATCAGCCTCCGGTTTGCCTTCGCGCCGCAGGTGCTCCACGCCACTGGGCTCGGTCACGAAGAACCAGTCGGAAATGCTGTCGGTCACGAGCCGATTGATTTCTTCTGGCATCTTCCTGTCGCCACTGCGCAGACCCGCCTCGACATGGGCTACCGGGATTTTCAGCTTTTTGGCCACGATCGAGCACGCGAGGGTAGAGTTCACGTCTCCCACCACCAGCACGGCATCGGGCGGCTCGGTTTGGCACAACTCCTCGAACGCCACCATGATCTTGGCGGTCTGTTGCGCGTGGCTGCCGCCGCCGGCAGCCATGAACAAGTCGGGCTCGGGAATACCCAACTCTTCGAAAAACACATCGTTCATTTCCCGGTCGTAGTGCTGCCCGGTATGAATGATCTTGAAGCCCAGGCCGCCATGGGCCTGCAAGGCCCGCAC